>JBKJRG010000698.1:0-12650 GCA_046594805.1 Opitutaceae bacterium
GCGCATCTGCCGGTTGGCGGTGGATCGCACCTGCATCTGTAGGCAGCTCGCTTGCGAGCGCTCAGCGACCGGAGCGCTCGCAAGCGAGCTGGCCTACCGCCAACCGGCAGATGCGCCAGCCCGGCTAAGCGTTTCGCCATCCGGCTCGCACGCCACGGCGTGCTTGCACGCCCAGCCGCGGAGTGGCGTGCTGGCAGCCCGCATGAATACCCGCCTGCACCTGTCGCTGTTTTTTGCGCTGCCCCTCCTGGCGGGGCACGGCGCCGAATCCGCGCCGCCCAAACTCGCGGTCGTCATCGCGGTGGATCAAATGCGCGCAGATTACCTCGTGCGTTTTCGCCCGCATTTTGGCGAGGGTGGATTCAAGCGGCTGCTGGAGGGCGGGCTCGATTTTCGGAACGCCCATTACCGCCACGCCATCACCCAAACCGCGCCGGGCCATGCCCTGATGCTCAGCGGCGTCCACGCCGACGTCCACAGCATCATCGGCAACGACTGGATCGATCGGACGTCGTGGGAAAAGATTAACTCGGTCGAGGATCGCGACTCACCGCTGGTGGGAATCGAGCCGCGCGAGCTGGGGCCGATCCTTGCGGCGGTGCCCGCCAAGACGGGTCGCTCGCCGCGCAACTTCGCGGCGGCGACCGTGGGCGATCAGCTCAAGCTGAAGTACGGCGAGAAATCGAAGGTCTTTGCGGTCGCGAACAAGGATCGCTCGGCGATCCTGCTGGGCGGCCGGCTCGCCGATGCCGCGTATTGGGACGAGCTCGGGCGGTTCGTAACCGCGCGTCACTATCGCGCGGCGCTGCCGCCATGGGTCGTGGCGTTCAACGCGGAGCGCCGGGCGCCGGCCGCGTTCGGCAGGGTGTGGGAGCGGCTGCTCGCACCAGCGGTGTACGAGGCGGTGCAGGGTCCGGACGACGCGCCCGGCGAGGGATCGAACTTCGGCTACAATCGCGTGTTTCCCAAGCGTGTCACCGGCGGCAAGGATGCCCTCTCCCCGGCCTTTTACGAGGCCTACGACGTCTCGCCGTTCACGACCGAGGCGCTCGGCGAGTTTGTGCAACGCGCCATCGTCGAGGAGCAACTTGGCCGCCATACCGCGACCGATCTCCTGTGCGTGAGCTTTTCGCAGGTGGACGCCATCGGCCATGGTTTCGGGCCGAACAGTCATGAAGTCATGGACTCGATGCTCCGGCTCGACCGCGTGCTGGCCACGCTGCTCGACTGCATCGATCGGGAGGTGGGTCTCCAGCATTGCGTGATCGTGCTCACGGCGGATCACGGTGTGGCACCGTTGCCCGAGCGCGCCCCGGACACTCCAACGGGGCGGATGAAACTTGCCGACCTGGACTTGGTGGTCACGCAGGCACTCGTCAGGGCGTTCGGCGCGCTTCCCTCCGGAGAAATATGGTTCGTGCGCGACAACTACGCGTATCACGTGCGACCCGCCGCGCTGGCTGCCAGGAACATCCTGGCGGGCGATGCGGCGAAAGTGATCAAGACCGCCCTGGTCGTGGTGCCGGCCATCGGTGGCGCCTACACGCGCGAGGAACTGCTGGGGGCAGAACCGGCGGACGACCCGGTGCTGGCGATGGCACGCCGGAGTTATAACGCCGGGCGCGGCCGCGACGTCCTGTTTTTTCCGAAGCCGTATTTTCTTTTCTCCAGCAGCGTCACCGGCACGAGTCACGGCGCGCCCTACGACTACGACACGCATGTGCCGCTGTTGTGGTTTGGCGCCGGCGTGCCGCGTGGCGTGCGGACCGAACGGGTGGGCATCGACGATCTCGCCCCGACGTTCGCGGCGTTGTTGAAAGTCCCGGCGCCGGAGCAGGCGAAGGGCCGGCAGCTGTGGTAAGGGGTGGGCGGCGATCCGGCTCGTAGGCAGCGAGCTTGCTCGCGCTCCGCGATCGCCGCAATACGCTCGTCCTGAGAATGCACCTCCCCCGGTTCATCATCGGTCTTGGCTGGCTTGCGGCCATGCCCGTCGCATTTGCGGCGGATCTGCTTTTGATGAACGGCCGCATCTACACGGGTGTCGAGCCGCCGGCCCGGGCCGAGGCGGTGCTTTCCGTCGGCGGTCGCATCACCTACGTGGGCTCGGATGCCGAAGCGCGCCGGCGGGCCCCGGCGTCCACGCGAGTCGTCGATCTCAAAGGGGCGACCGTGCTCCCCGGGCTCGCGGATTCCCACGCGCATCTCGCCGGGATCGGTTTTCGCGAACTGAGTTTCGATCTCGAAGGCACAACGGGAATCTCCGACCTCCAGGCGCGGGTGAAGGGTCGCGCCGCCGGGCTCGCGCCCGGTGCGTGGCTGGTCGGACGCGGCTGGATCGAGTCGCGCTGGTCGCCGCCGAGATTTCCGACCCGTGCGGACATTGACGCGCTGGTGGCGGACTGGCCGGTGTTGCTGACGCGCGCGGACGGGCACGCGGCCGCGAGCCTGGCATTCTCAGCCGCCGCCCGCCCACGCGGGCCGGACTGTGGAGCTGCGGGGAGAGCTCGCTCGCGCGATCCCATGCGGCCTCGGGTGAACCGGCAGGTCGATTGCGAAGAGCCCGCCCGACAGTGTGCTGATCTCGGCCGCAGGGATATAGCCGAGGTGCTGCAGCGCCTCATGCCGGTTCCATTCGTGATTGAAGAATTCGACATTGCGATACGTCGTCGCGCGCTGCTCCGCGGTGATTCCGACGCGCTCGTTGATCTCGGTCTGTGACATCGCCGGATGAGTGCCAAGCGCGATGATCACATCACTTTTCGCGCGACTGACCCGAATTGCGCGAACAGCGCCTGGAACATCGTGCCGATCGGCGCGGTGGGCGTGCCGTCCGGGATAATCAGGAGAACGCGTCGACCCTGATAGTCGCTGGCCGGGCAAGCCTTGGCGACCAGGGCGACCATTTGATCCTTCGTCACGCAGCCTTCGGGTGGCACGACTTCCACGGTGGGCGGATCGGACAAAGACGGCACATCCTCACGAGAAAACATCGGGACGGCGCATGCACGGACAATTTTTCATCCTGTGCCTGCGCGGCGGCGAAGGATGGAGCGGGCGGGGGGAATCGAACCCCCGAGGCCAGTTTGGAAAACTGGAGTTTTACCACTAAACTACGCCCGCGGCAGCGCACGGGGAGTTTCTGCCGGAATGTGCGACGGTCAAGCTCGCTCCGGTCGCGGTGCTCACGGCGCGGCAGCAAGCCGTTGACCAACCCAAGGGTGCACCGCGGCACGAGAATCGCGCGGCGGGCCGCCGGCGCGTTCCTCGTCGTGCGATACGTGTTTCTCACCGATTTTTGACGCCGGTGCCCTCTGAAAAGGGATTGCGGGAACTCGCGCCGTCTCTTTGTCTCGCCACCTATGGCACTGCTCACCTCCGCTGCATCCGGTTCCGCCCAGGCTTCACGTTCGGCCCCCGGTCAAAAAAAGGGCGGAAGCGTGAAGGCGGCCCAGGCGCTCGCCAAGCAGAAGGCCCTCGAGAAAAAAGCCAGGACCTACAAGCTCCCCATGGGCGAGCTCGCGCTATTCACCCAGCAAATCGCGTCGCTCCTCGCCGCCGGACTGCCGCTCGTGCAATGCCTCGAGGCATTGCAGGATCAGACCGAGGATCCCTGCTTCCGCATCGTCATTCGCGACGTTCGCGCCGACATCTCGCAGGGTAATTCCTTTTCGTCCGCCGTCCGCAAGTTTCCGAAGTCATTCAACACGCTTTTCGTCTCGATGGTCGAGGCCGGCGAGGCGAGCGGTGGCCTGGCCGAGATCCTGATGAAGGTGGCCGGCTATTTCGAGTCGACGGTCAAGCTGACCAAGAAGGTGAAGTCGGCCATGACGTACCCGATCGCCGTAATCGGCCTGGCCGTGGCACTGGTTAACGTGCTGCTCATTTTCGTCATCCCGGTCTTCGCCGCCATGTTCGCCGACTTCGGCGCGAAGCTGCCGGCCCCGACCCAGTTCCTGATCGACCTGAGTAATTTCATGAAGTCGTACTGGTGGGCGATCGGCCTCGGCTGTTACGCGATATTTTTCATCACCAGCAAATTCATCGCGACGCCGAACGGTCGTCGGACCAAGGATATCTTCCTGGTCAAGGCCCCGATCTTCGGGAACCTCGTCCATAAGATCGCGCTCTCCCGTTTCTGCCGCACCTACGCGACGCTCATCCGTTCCGGCGTGCCGATCCTGCGCACACTGGAAATCGTCTCGGCCGCGTCCGGCAAGGTCCAGATCGAGGACGCCTGCGAGGAAATCGCCAAGCACGTCAGCCAAGGCGGCCAGGTCTCCGAAGTGCTCGCGGCGAACGCCTTCTTTCCGCCGATGATGAAGCACATGGTGAAGGCGGGTGAATCGACCGGCAATGTCGACGGGATGATGAACAAGATTGCCGACTTTTATGACGTCGAGTGCGAAGCGACCGTGTCGGCGTTGACCTCCCTGATCGAACCGATGCTGATTGTGTTCCTGGGCGTGGTGGTGGGCGGCATCGTCATGGCGATGTTCCTCCCGATCTTCCAGCTCGGTGCAGTGGCGGGCGGCCTGCAATAACCGCACACGCGCCGGTACGCGCGTTTGACATCACGCTCCGTCTCCCGGAACGTCCGCCGCTCCGTCTCCTGCTTCATGCCTGCCGTCCTCATCGTCGACGACCTCGTCTCGATTCACGAGATGCTCGAGGCCGTCATCCAGCCCACGGGCTTTGCCACCTCTTTCGCCACCGATGGCGAGAAGGCGCTGGTGCGTTACAAGGCGGATAAATACGACCTCGTGCTGGCGGACATCGACATGAAGCCGATGGACGGGATCACGCTGCTGAAGCAGCTCAAGCTGTACGATCCGAACGCGGTGGTGATCATCATGACCGCGTATGCTTCGACCGAAAGCGCGGTGCAGGCGCTCAAGTACGGTGCGTTCGACTACCTCCAGAAACCATTCCGGGTCGATGAGTTGATTGCCACGCTGCGGCGGGGCCTTGAGTTCCGGAAATTCCAGGCCGAGCGCGCGGCCACCGGCGGCCCGCCGGGGGTCAAAGCGGCCGACATCGAGAGCCGGCTGGTCGGCAAGAGCGCCAAGCTCCTCAAGTTGGTCGCGCAGGTGAAGAAGCTCGCCGCGGTGCGCAGCCCGGTGCTGCTGGTCGGGGAGCATGGCACGGGCAAGAGCGCGGTCGCCGAAATCCTGCATGCCGCCAATGGCGCCCCGGAGAGCGCCTTCGTCCGCATCGACTGCTCGCTCAGCTCGGAAAAGAATTTTCGCGATGGCCTGCTGGGCCAGAACGGGGAAGGCGGGGCCTGGATCAAGGAGGCGAAGGCCGGAACCTTGTACCTCCAGCACCTGCAGTGTCTCACCGAGGCGGTGCAGAAGGAGCTCGTCAGCGTCCTGCGCAACACCGCGCATGGTTTCCGCCTCATCTGCACCACGAGCGAGGATCTCGAGAAGCTCGTCGACGAGGGGAAATTCCATGACGAGTTGTTCTACCGCGTGGCCTCGCTGCCGGTGGGCATGCCCGCGTTGCGGGAGCGGACCGATGACATCCCGATCCTGGTCAAAAACTACATTGGCCAGGCCACCAATCCGCTTTTCGACTCGAACCTGATCGAATTCACCGACGACGCCATGTCCGTCCTCCTGGCCTACCCCTGGCCGGGCAATCTCACCGAGCTTTACCAGGTGGTGTCGAAAATCGCGGCCACCACCGAGACGCGGGTGATTACATCCCAGCAACTGCCTTTGCGACTGCGCGAGCTCAAGCTCTGGCCGCCGCTGGCCGAGTATCTCGCCGGCCAGGAAAAGCAGTACGTCGACATGGTGGTTCACGCCTGCCGCAACGACAAGGCGGCCGCCGCGAAGGTGCTGGGCGTGGACGTGGCCAGCCTGGGTTAGCCCCCTCGCTCCCGGCAGCCGGCGGAACCCCGGTGCGTGCAATCCCGGGCGATTGCAGCCGGCGCCGCTTTCCCGCTTGCGGCCTGATTTGGCGCGCTCAACTCTCGGCGAAATCTACGTTCATGCCCAAGCGTTCTGACCTGAAGACCATCCTCATCATCGGCGCCGGTCCCATCGTGATCGGCCAGGCCTGTGAGTTCGATTACTCGGGGACGCAGGCCTGCAAGGCACTGCGGGAGGAAGGCTACCGGGTCGTGCTGGTGAACTCCAATCCGGCGACGATCATGACGGATCCGGAGTTTGCGGACGTGACCTACATCGAGCCGCTCACGGTCGAGTTCCTGGAAAAAATCATCGCGGCGGAAAAACCGGATGCGCTGCTGCCCACGCTGGGGGGCCAGACGGCGTTGAACCTCTCGATGGAGCTGGACAAAAAGGGCATCCTCCAGAAATACGGCGTCGAGATGATCGGCGCCAAGCCGGACGCGATCAACAAGGGCGAGGACCGCGAGCTGTTCAAGCAGTGCATGCTGAAGATCGGCCTCGACGTGGCAAAATCCCGCACGGTGAAATCGCTGGCGGAGGCGCGCGACGCGGCCGAGTTCCTCGGGGTCTTCCCGCTTATCATCCGGCCCTCCTTTACCCTCGGCGGCTCGGGCGGCGGCATCGCCTACAACCGGGAGGAGTTCGAGGGGATCGTGGCGAACGGGCTCGATCTCTCGCCGGTGCACGAGGTGCTGGTCGAGGAGTGCCTGCTGGGCTGGAAGGAATACGAGATGGAGGTCATGCGCGACCACAAGGACCAGTGCGTGGTGATCTGCTCGATCGAGAATTTCGATCCGATGGGCGTGCACACCGGCGACTCGATCACGGTGGCGCCGGCGATGACGCTGACCGACAAGGAATTTCAGGTCATGCGCGACGCCTCCTTCGCGGTCATCCGCGAGATCGGCGTCGAGACGGGCGGTTCGAACATCCAGTTCTCGGTCGATCCCGAGACCGGCCGGATGGTGGTGATCGAGATGAATCCCCGCGTCTCCCGCTCGTCGGCGCTGGCCTCGAAGGCGACCGGTTTTCCCATTGCGAAGATCGCAGCGAAACTCGCCATAGGGTATACGCTCGACGAACTGCGGAATGACATCACGCGGCTGACCCCGGCCAGCTTCGAGCCGACGATCGACTACGTTGTCACCAAGATCCCGCGGTTTACCTTCGAGAAATTTCCGGACGCGGACGCCACGCTCACCTCGGCGATGAAGTCGGTGGGCGAGGCGATGGCGATTGGCCGCACCTTCAAGGAATCGATCCAGAAGTGCCTGCGTTCGCTCGAAATTGGCGCGCGCGGCTTCGGCGGCGGGGGCAAGCACGGGGGCGACGAGCCGGTGGAGGAAAAAGTGATCAACGCCAAGCTGGGCACGCCGAACGCCGAGCGGATTTTTTTCATCCGCCACGCCTTTCGCGCCGGCTACACCGTGGAACGGATCTTCGACCTGACGAAAATCGACCCCTGGTTCCTGCACCAGTTGCGCGAGATTTTCGAGATGGAAGAGCAGCTCCGGAAGGAAACGCTGGCCTCGGTCGACCTGTGGGCATTCCGCCGGGCGAAGCAATTTGGTTTCTCCGACGCGCAGCTTGCGCACCTGTTCAAGAGCGATCTCGGCAAGGTGCGCGCCGAGCGGAAGAAGCGCGGCATCAACACGACCTACCGGCTGGTTGACACGTGCGCGGCAGAGTTCGAGGCGTTCACACCGTATTATTACTCGAGCTACGGCGACGAAAGCGAAGTGCTGCCGCCCTCCGGCAAGAAGAAAATCATGATCCTGGGCGGCGGTCCGAACCGGATTGGGCAGGGCATCGAGTTCGACTACTGCTGCGTGCACGCCAGCTTCGCCCTGCGCGAGCTGGGCTATGAGAGCGTGATGGTGAACTCCAACCCGGAGACGGTCTCGACCGATTACGACACGAGCGACCGGCTTTATTTCGAGCCGCTGACGCTGGAGGATGTGCTTGAGATTTATCAGCAGGAGAACTGCGACGGCGTGATCGTGCAGTTCGGCGGGCAGACGCCGCTGAACCTGGCGACGGCCCTGAAGGCGAATGGCGTGAAGATCATCGGCACGTCGCCCGAGAGCATTGAGCTGGCCGAGGATCGGAAGCTGTTCTCCGCCATCCTCGACCAGGTGAAGCTCAAGTCGCCCGACAACCGGACGGCGATGAACGAGACGGACGCATTGAAGTTTGCCAAGGAAGTCGGTTTCCCGGTCCTGCTGCGCCCGTCGTTCGTGCTCGGCGGCCGCGGGATGTTCATCGTCTACAGCGAGGAGGAATTCCGCGGCGTGGTGCGCCAGGCGTTCGACGTGATGCCGGACAAGCCGGTGCTGATCGACAAGTTCCTCGAGGACGCGATCGAACTCGATGTCGACTGCATCAGCGACGGCGAGACCTCGGTGATCGGCGGCATGCTCGAGCACATTGAATACGCCGGCGTGCACTCCGGCGATGCGGCCATGGTGATGCCGCCGCACACGCTTTCGAAGGAGATGCTGGGCACGGTGCGCAAGGCGACCTATGAGCTGGCGCGCGAGCTGAAGGTCATCGGCCTGATGAACGTCCAGTTCGCAATCAAGGACAACCAGCTCTACGTGCTCGAAGTGAATCCGCGGGCGTCGCGGACCGTTCCCTTCGTCGCAAAGGCCATCGGCGTACCACTGGCCAAGCTGGCGGCGAAGGTGATGACGGGTGCGAAGCTGAAGGACTTGGGTTTCACGCGCGAAGTGACGCCGAAGCACTGGTGCGTGAAGGAAGCGGTGTTTCCGTTCGTGCGTTTCCCCGGCGCGACCATCGCGCTTGGGCCGGAGATGCGGTCGACCGGCGAGGTGATGGGCCTGGACGCCGACTTGGGCGTGGCGTTTGCGAAGGCGCAGGCCGCGGCGAAGCCGGGCCTGCCGACGCAGGGCAATGTTTTCCTCTCCGTGAAGGACTCGGACAAGCCCCGTGCGGCCGAGATCGCGCGCAACCTCGAGAAGCTCGGCTTTGTCATTTATTCCACCAGCGGCACCGCGAAGACCCTGGCGGACGCGGGCGTGAAGGTGAAGCGTGTCGCGAAGATCTCCGAAGGCCGGCCGAACACGGTCGACCTGATCAAGAACGGCCAGATCCAGATGGTGATTAACACCCCCGGCGGGATGATTCCGCGGCGCGATGAAAATGCCATCCGCTCCGCCGCGTACGCCCACAACGTCTGCATCATGACGACGATCACCGGCGCCGCCGCCGCGGTGGACGGCATCCGGGCGCTGAAGGAAAAGCACCTGGGCGTGAAACCGATCCAAGCGTACCGTGGGAACGTGAGTGTGGTGTGAGGGGCTGCGGCTTCCCCGTTCGACTCGCTTAGGGCCCCGAGCCGGCCGAGGGGCAGCCGCAGATCATCAGCTCAAAGCCGATGCCACTTCGGCGGCGCCACGACGAGCATTGCGCCGGCGGGGCAAATCACTTTCCTCGCCGCCATGTGCCGTTTCCCGATTTCGGCTGCGACCCTCACGGTTTGCCTCATCGCCCTGGCGGGTTGCGCGGGCGTTCCGGCCGAGCAGAGCAGCGAAACGGTCACGACCGTGGGCGAAGCGCCTCGCGCGGGTGAGACCACGACCGAAACGACGCGGCCGAGCGCAGAGCAACCCGCCGCGGAGGTGGCGCGGAACGAGCGGACTCCGGAGACCAATCCTGCACCAACGCGGGAACGCACGGTGCGCGAAACCATGTCGGATCGGCTGCGACCGGCCGCGACCTCAGCGAGCGAGTCGCGCGCCGAGACGCCCTCCACGGCGAAACTCGTGGCCCAGCTCAACGATGTGAGCCGGGAACTGGCGGCCCTTCGCGCGAGCAATGCGCGGCTGCGCGGCGAGCGCGCAGCGGAATCCACCACCGTGCGCGTGGATCCTGCGGAGGAAAAACTTGCCGCCAGCCTCCAGTCCTACGCCCAGTTCAAGAAGGAGCTCACCGGGTTCCTGGCGGAAATGGAGAAGGCGCGGACGGAGAATTCGGCGCTGGGCGCGCAACTGCAGGAGGCCACCAGCCAATTGCAGCAGGCGAAATCAGCGGTCGACCGCATCGAGCACGAGCTCCAGACCGAGCGTCTGGCGCATGCGCGCACGGAGCAATCGGCGGCGAAACTGCGGGAGCAGTTGCGCACCATTGCCGAAGCACTGGCCAGTGCGGGATTGAAGCTCGACAGCCTTGCGCCGGCGACGGAACCGTCCGCGCGACTTGAGATCAACGAGAGCCGGCTGCGCGCCGCGAGCGGCAGCGGCGCAGCGGCGAAACACACGGTCAAAGCCGGGGACACGCTCGAGTCGATTGCGGAACGCTATTATGGTGACGCGAGCAAATGGCGGACGATCACGGACGCCAACCGCGGGCGGCTGCGGCTGGATGGAATGCTTGATCCGGGGACGGAGCTGGAGATTCCGCGGCGGTGAATCGGTGGTTTGCGGGGGAGCGGAGCGGGCAGGGCGGGCGACCCGGAAAACACGAAACGCGCACGCATTCCGCTACGCCAGTAATCGCCGCCCCTTTCGGCGGGACGAGTGATGGACAAATAGCTGTAGTCTCCTCGCGCGAAATTTGCTTTGGTGGCGCGATGCTCGCCATCCGCATCCATGAAACCGGCGGACCTGATAAACTTCGGGTGGACGACGTCGCGCTGCCTGCGCCCGGCGCCGGCGAAGTGCGCATCCGGGTCGAGGCGTCCGGGATCAATTTCATCGATACCTACAAGCGGAGCGGCCTTTACGCGGTGAAACTGCCTCACACCCTCGGGCAGGAAGCAGCGGGCGTGATCACCGCGCTGGGGACGGGGGTGACGGATTTTCGGGTGGGCGAGCGTGTCGCCACGGCTGCGGCCGCGGGGGCGTATGCGGATGAGACGCTGGCGGCAGCGGCACAAACGGTGTCCGTCCCGGCCGGGGTAGATGCGCGAACGGCGGCGGCGGTGCTGCTGCAAGGCATGACGGCGCATTACCTGGCGTGCGACACCTTCCCGCTCAAAGCCGGCGACACGTGCTTGGTGCATGCGGCGGCGGGCGGCGTGGGCTTGCTGCTGACTCAAATCGCGAAACGGCGCGGCGCGAGGGTGTTCGCGACCGTCGGTACGGACGACAAGGCGCTACTCGCCCGTGCGGCCGGCGCGGAAGCAGTGTGCGTTTATACGCGGGAGAACTTCACTGAGGCAGCGCGGGCGTTTACCGGCGGCCGGGGGGTCGACGTGGTGTATGACGGCGTGGGGAAGGACACCTTCGAAGCTTCGCTCAACTGCCTTCGGCCGCGCGGCATGCTCGTCTCTTTTGGCAATGCGAGCGGCCCGGTGCCGGAGTTCAAGCCGCTGGTGCTGTCGCAAAAGGGATCGCTGTTCTTCACCCGGCCGACGCTGGCGCATTACACGCTCACGCCCGCCGAACTGCGGGCGCGGGCGAACGAGCTGTTTGGCTGGATCGCAGCGGGGGAATTGAAGGTGCGGGTGGGCGCGACCTTTCCGTTGCGCCGCGCGGCGGAGGCCCAGCAGGCGCTCGAAAGTCGCGCGACCACCGGCAAGGTCCTTTTGTTGCCGTCACCATGAGCGCCGCGACCCTCATCGCCCTGCTGCATGGGCCGGATCAGCCCGGGCTGGTGGCGCGGGTGGCGGGTTGGATTTTTGAGCGGGGAGGAAATATTCTCCACGCGGATCAGCACCGCGACAGGGAGGCGGGAATTTTCTTCCAGCGCGTGGAATGGGAACCCGCCATTTCGCCGGCGGCTCGCGGCGCGGTGGCGGGGATGCATTCGCTGGCGGAGGCAGAGGCGGAGTTCACCGCGTTTGCCCAGTCGATCGGGATGAACGTGCGCATCCTGTCGTCGGTCGACCGGCCGCGGATTGCGGTGTTGGTCTCGAAGTCGGACCATTGCTTTCATGACCTCATGCTGCGCTGGAAGGCGGGGGAATATGCGTGCGAGGTCGCGGCAATCCTGAGCAATCACAGCGACTTGGAGGACGCGACGCGCGGGTATGGTCATTCGTTTGTTCATTTCCCGGTGACGCCGGCCACGAAGCTGGCGGTGGAAGAGCAACAACTGGCGCTGCTGCGCGAATTGCGGGTCGAACTCGTGGTGCTGGCGCGCTACATGCAGGTGTTGTCGGCGGATTTCCTGGAGAAATTCGGCGGCCCGGTGATTAACATTCACCATTCCTTCCTGCCGGCGTTCGCGGGCGGGCGACCTTACCACCAAGCCCACGCCCGCGGCGTGAAGCTGATTGGAGCGACCGCACATTATGCCACGCGCGATTTGGACGAAGGCCCGATCATTCACCAGGATGTGACGCGGGTGACCCATCACCATGGGGTGGAGGATCTCGTGCGGAAAGGCCGGGACCTCGAAAAGATCGTGTTGGCGCAGGCGGTCCGCTGGCATTTGGAAGGCCGCGTGCTGGTGTACGGCAATAAGACGGTGGTTTTTGACTAATGAGGCCTGGAAGCGGACGGGCTTTCGTGGCCACGAGCGTGAGCGAGTGGAGGTGCCTGCTGTTTCACCGGTCCGCCACGCGCTTACGCCCGGGGCTACGGGCAAAAGGGAAGGAGTCCGCGGAAGGCGCTGGCGTGGCGACATAAGAGTGCGCCGGGATCACTCCCGGCTCATTTGCTGCTCGGCCTCCTCGGAGGCGCAAAATTGCCGGTTTCCGGCATTTACAGTGTGTCGGCCATTTGCTTTCGTCGGCGGTTCCAAAGCCCACACCCTTCCGCATGACCA
>JBKJRG010000731.1:0-4967 GCA_046594805.1 Opitutaceae bacterium
CGCCGCCACGACGCGGCCAAAATTATAGCAGAAGCTCGTGCCCGTCGCGCGCAGGCTGGTGGGGAAAAGCTCCGGCAGATAAATCGCGTAGAGGGCGAAGATGCCGAGCTGACCGAAGCCCATCAGCGGGATCATCCAGAAAATCTGGCTGAACTCGCGCAGCCCCTTGAAAACCAGGACGGTCGAGGCAAACGAAAGGATCAACGCCACGGCGGCGGCGAACTTCCGGCCCTTCACTTGGGCGAGCTTCGCGATAAACATCATGCCAAAAAACGCGCCGACATTCTGCAGCAGCAGTCCCATCGAACTCCAGAACGCCTTCTCGCTGCCGAGCGCGTCGGCGGAAAGATTCTTGGCCGCGAGATGCGTCTCGACAATCGAGCGGACAATTTTCGGGTGGAAATTGCCGATGCCCCACAGCCCGATGATGCCGGCGCTGCACAGGAGCAGGCCGCCCCAGGCGTGCTTGCGCCACCGCGGGTGGGTGAGCAGCGCGGCGTAGGAGCCGAACTTCACGCCGGAGATCTTGCCCGCCGCGCGGGCATCCACCCACTTCTTGGGCTCCTTGAGCTTGGCCAGGATGAAGACGCACAGGAAAGCCGGCGCCGCGCCGACCAGGAACATTGCCTGCCACGTTTTCAGGCTGCCGGGCAGAAGCTGCCGCGCCGCCAGCATGCCGATGCCCATCCCGATGAGGCCCGCGGAAATATTGCCGAGACTGGACAGCGACTGCAGCAACCCGAGCGCCGGAGCGCGGGCCTTGTCGGGCACCGTGTCGGCCACGAGTGCGACCGCGAGGCCGAAGACACCACCCACCCCCACGCCGGTGAGAAAGCGGTAGACGCAAAAATCGAAGAAGCCGGTCGAAAGCGCACTGAGCCCCGTGAAAACCGAATAGAGCATAACTGAAATCGTCAGGATGCGCGCGCGCCCAAAGCGGTCGCCCAACGCGCCGAACAACAGGCCGCCGGCGGCCCAGCCCAGCAGGAACACCGACGTCGTGTACGGGCCATATTCGGTCGCCTTGGCCTTGTCCGAGAGGAGTTGCTCCATCGCGGCATCGCGGCCCAGGTTGAAGAACTGCTGGTCCATGCAATCGAACAACCAGGCCAGCGAGGCGACGACGAAGACGAACCAGTGATCACGGTTGAGCGTGCGCCACCAGGGTTGGGAGGGGGAAACGGAGGTCATGAAATTATGATTTTCCTTCAGGGATCTACGGGGTAGGGCCGGTGCTTGTCGCCGTGCCGTGCCGTCGGCGCGGCGCGGCGCGGCGCGGCGCACGCGACAACCGCGACGGCATGCCGGCAAGCGGCAGCCCTACCAAGGGGCCTACACCGATGCGCTCACAACTTCACCGCTGCGCCGCTCTCGGCCGAGGCATACAACGCGCGAATCAGTGCCACCGCATTCCGCGCCTCGCGGCCTTCGACCGCGGGACGGCGATTCTCGCGAATGGAATCGACGAGGTCCTGCAACTGCATCTGGTGGCCGACGAAACTGATGCTGTCCGGCCGGCTGGAACCGGAGCGGATGTCATCGCCGCCGCCACCGGCGCGAATGCCCGCGTCCTCCGGTCGCGACTCCTTGAAATCCCAGGCGAGGATCTTGTCGTCCTCCAGGATCACCGAGCCGGTTTCACCGCAGATCTCGATCCGCTTGTTGAAGCCCGGATATGCCGCGGTCGTGGCCTCGAGGGTGCCGAGCGCACCGCTGGCGAACTTCAATGCCGCCACCGCCGTGTCCTCCGCCTCGATGCCCGTGTGCACCCGGCGGGTCTTGTAGGCGTACACTTCCGCCGGCATGCCGGCGAACCATTGCAGCAGGTCGACCGCGTGCACCCCCTGGTTCATCACCGCGCCGCCGCCGTCGAGCTTCAACGTCCCTTTCCAGCCGCGATAGTAATCCGCCGCCCGGTGCCATTTCACGTAGGCGCTGCACAACACCAGCTTTCCAAAGCGCCCGGCCTCGATCGCCGCCTTCACCGTCCTGGCTCCGGAACCGAAGCGTGATTGGAAAATAGCCGCGACCTTCACCTTCGCCTTGTCCGCCGCGCGCAGGAGCTCGTCCACCCGCTCGACCGTGATCTCGATCGGCTTCTCGACCACGAGATGCTTGCCCGCCTGGATCGCCGCCAGCGCGGGCTCGAGGTGCGCGCCGCTCGGCGTTGTCACGCAGACGATGTGGATGTCCGGCCGCGCGAGCAGTTCCTTGATGTCCGTCGTGGAAAAGCCGATGCCATGCTTGGCCGCGAGCCGCTTCACGGGCTCCGGGAACTGATCCGCCACCCCGACCAGGTGGGCGCCTTTCAGGTTGGCAATCGCCTGGACGTGGAAGTCGGCGATCACGCCGCAACCGATGATGCCGAAACCGAGCGAGTGGGAGGTGGTGGTCATGGTCTGGTTCAGAGCTTTTTCGTTTCGCCGGCCGGGAATAACCCAGGGGTTCGCGGCGGGCGCGGGGGGAAAACTTCGGAGGCGGCGCGGGAAATCACCACCAAATTCTTACAGCTTCACCGGCAGGCCGCAGGCCGCCGAGGCGTAGAGGGCGCGAATGAGGGCCACCGCCTTGCGCGCCTCCCGCCCATCGACCGCCACTGGCCGCTGGCCTGCCAGCGCGTCAATCAGGTCCTGGATCTGGCGGCGGTGGCCGTGATGGGTGATCGCATTGGCCGCCCCCGCGCCAGAAGCCATGGAGGGATCGATTTTCGCCACCCGGATCGCATGGTCGCCGGGCAGGGCGTCGCGGAACTCCCACTTCGAAAGATGGTCGTCCTCCAGCATGGCCGAGCCGCGCTCGCCGCAGATTTCCACCCGACGGCTCCACCCGGGCCAGAGCGCCGTGCTCGCTTCGATCGTGCCCAGCGCGCCGTCCGGAAATTTCAGCGCCGCGGTCGCCGTGTCCTCGGACTCGATGTGCCTGTAGACGCGGCGCGTCGTCCAGCAAAACACCTCCGCCGGCAGCCCCGCGAACCATTGCAACAAATCGATCGCGTGGATCGCCTGGTTGATCAATGCACCGCCGCCGTCGAGCTGCACCGTGCCTTTCCAGCCGGTGTAATAGGATGCGGGGCGGTGCCATTTCACGTAGGCGCTCGCGAGCACCAGCCGGCCGAATCGGCCGGCGGCGACCGCCGCCTTCAGCGCGCGGGCCCCCTCGCCAAAACGCGCCTGGAAAATGGGAGTGACCTGCACGCCGGCCTGCGCCGCCGCGTCCAGCAGGACATCCGCCCGCTCCGTCGTGATCTCGATCGGCTTCTCGATCACGACGTGTTTTCCCGCCCGGATGGCGCTGAGGGCCGCCTCGAGATGCGCCCCGCTCGGCGTGGTCACGCAGATGATCTGGATGTCGGGCCGCGCGACGAGCTCGTCCACGCTGGTGGTCGCGAAGGGCACCTGGTGCTTTTGCGCGAACGCGCGCGCGTTATCCGCGTTGCGCGTGGCAATGCCCACCAGTTTCCCGCCGTTGGTCGCGGCAATCGCCTGGGCATGATAATCGGCGATCATCCCCACGCCGATGATGCCGAAGCCGAAGGTGCGGGAGGAAACGGGAGCAGTCATGCGCAAGGAAAAGGGAAGAGATGGACGGCGCCGCGCGCCATCCGCCAGCGGAAAAAGCGGTGTGACGCAGATGGCCGAGCCGAGGCATACCGCCGCGTTCTGCGACGAAACGCTCACGCGTTCCGCTACCCGACTCGAGCGGCCTACAACTTGGGGCACCGTCGATTCCTTCGCGGCTCCGCGCCTTCGCGTGAGCGGATTGATCCGCCGCTTCCAACCCAATCCTCGATCTTTGTCACAGAGGTCACGGAGCAAACAAAGGCATAGGGGCTCGGATTCCAATCAATGATCCGAGGATTGCCTCCGTGTCCTCTCCGTGAACTCTGTGACCCGGCTTGAGTCATGGTTTCCTGGCTTCCGAATTAATCCGAACCTGACGCGGCGCCGCATCCCCATTTTACGGTGGTCGTTATTGAAATCAGAAAAGAAAGCGATCGATGGAGCCGGGGCGCCCCCGCCCCGGGGTTTGCTTCCGGTGGTAGGCCAGCTCGCTGGCTGGACCGAGCCAGGTCGGCGATCTGGCCTACATCCAGCCAGCTCCGGCCCCTCACTTCACCGGCTGATTCCGTCCCTCGGTCGGGGTATAATACGCGCCGAGCAGATCGATGATTTTGTCCTGCAGCTCGGTGGGATTCACCACCCCGTTGTGCCGCCAGACAATCTTCCCGCCCGGCGCGACGAGCACCGTGTGCGGCAGCGGACCGGGCCACTCGGGATCGAGCGCCTTGATCAACGGGTCAGCGCTCGCCTCGGTGTAGAGGAAGTTGGTCCCCGTGCGGCCCTCCGCGGCGAGCACCCGCTTGATCCGCGCGGGCGGCGAGGCGTGCTGTTTTTCCAGGAATTTTTTTGCCTGCGCCTCCATCTTCGGATCGTCCATGCTGATCGTGATGAACTCGAAGTCGCGGGCCTGAAGCCGTCGCGCGAGCGCGACGAGGCCGGGAAACTCTTCGACACAGGGCGCACACCACGTCGCCCACACGTTGATGAGCCGGTAGCGGTTCGAGGGATTTTTCACGAGTGCAGCCACGCCGGCTGCATCGATTTTTTCCAGGACCACCGGCTCGGCCTTCCATTTCGCATCGGCCTGGACGATATCCGCCTTTTTGGAATTCCACTTGGTCGAGCAACCGAGCACCGGGGTCTGCGCCACCGTGACCGGTTTGCCTGCCAGCAACTCCACGACGGCGTTGCGCGCATCGTGCGAGGTCACGGAGGCCAGCTCCTCGAAACGCGAATCGTCGACCCGCCCCACGTAACGCAGCTTCCGCTGCTGATCGAAAATAAAGATGTGCGGCGTCGCGAGGCAGCCATAGTCCCGGGCCGTTTGCTGCAAGTCGCCGTCGTAAACATAAGGAAACGGAAACTGCTGATCCTTCGCGTAACGGATCATGTCCGCGTAGCTGTCGT
>JBKJRG010000834.1:0-2941 GCA_046594805.1 Opitutaceae bacterium
TCTCATCAACGATGTGCGCAACAACTTCTCCATTGCCCACGTGTTGCCCGACAGCCTGCGAGGGGTCTTGCACAAGGGCGACTCTGCGGTATTATTGCGCTGAACCACCGCCATGACCACGCTCAAGAAAATCTTCCTCGTATTTTCGCTCTTCGCGCTCGGTGCGCTCCTGGGCGGGTGCTCCACCAATTCGCCCAAGCAGTCGTCCATCCCGTGGAGCCAGCCTGCCGGCTGGGAAGGCCAGATTCCTGGCATGGGCCAGCCCAGCGGCCGCTGAGGCGATCGCGGCAATACGACTCCGCGGAGCCTCCCTCCGATCTTCATCCGGCGCGCCTGCGCCGGATTTTTTGTGTAGCCACGGGGACGAGCGAGTGGATGTTTGGCCGCGCCGATGGAAAACTCCTCGCTGACCCCGCTGCCGGGTCACCTCTACGTCGTCGCGACGCCCATTGGCAACCTCGCGGACTTGACGGAGCGCGCCCGCGCGATCCTCGCGGCCGTCGACCTCGTGGCCTGTGAGGACACCCGCACAACCGGCGCCATGCTCACGCGCTTCGGGCTGCGCAAGGATCTCGTCCCCTATCACGATCACAACGAGACCGAGGCGGCCGAGAAGCTGGCCGATGAGCTTGCCGCAGGCCGATCCATCGCGCTCGTGAGCGATGCCGGCACGCCGGGCCTCAGCGACCCGGGCTTTCGCCTCGTGCGCGCTTGCCGCCGGCGCGGGCTGCCCGTAGTCCCCGTGCCCGGCCCCAGTGCCGTTGCGACGGTGCTCAGCGCGAGCGGCCTGCCCACGAACGGTTTCCTCTTCGTCGGTTTCCTGCCGGCCAAGAGCGCCGCCCGGATCGCGTTCTTCGAAAAATACCGCAATTTCGAATACACCCTCGTCCTATACGAAAGCTGTCACCGGATCGACAAGGCCGTGGACGAACTAGTCGCCACGCTCGGGGCGGACCGCGTCACCTGCGTCGCGAAGGAGGTCACGAAACTCCATGAGACTTTCTTCGTCGGCCGCGCCGCCGACGTGCAAGCCCGCCTCGCCAAGGCCAGCCTCAAGGGCGAGTTCGTCCTGCTGATCGCGCCGCAGGATTTCGAGCTTTAAGGCCCACAGAACACACTGAGCACACGGAAAACCGTCTTTCCTTCCGCGTATTCCGTGTGTTCCGTGGGCCATGTCTTCCGGCCGCGTCGCTGTCATCGATATCGGCAGCAACTCGATCAAGGTGCTCGTCGCGCACCGGGAACCCGGCGGCAAGATGATCCCGCTGGCGGTCCGCACGCTCGACGCCCGGATCAGCGCGGGGATTAGTCGGGCTGAGCCGCGGCTGAGCGAGGATGGCATCGCGCGCGGGCTTGAAGCCGTCGGGGTGTTGCTGGCGGACGCCGCAGCGTTTGCGCCGAGCCGGACGATTCTCGTGGCGACCAGCGCGGTCCGGGACGCGCAGAATGGCCGCGAGTTTTGCGAGCGCATCCGTGCGGCCACTGGCCATGACGTGCGCATCCTGACGGGTGAGGAAGAAGCGAACCTGATTGGGCGTGGCCTGACGGCCGACCCGGCACTGGCTGGATTACGCGAGTTCTACCTCTTTGACCTCGGCGGTGGCAGCCTCGAGTGCCTCGCCTATCGCCGGCAGCGCCGCGAGCAGGCGATGAGCCTGCAGCTGGGCTGCGTGCGGCTGACGGAAAAATTCCTCGCGGACCCCGCTCGACCGATCGACGATGCCGTCCGGCGGTCAATCGCGGATCACGTGCGGACCGAAGTGTCCCGGGCGGGATTTCGATTTTCACTCCCCACCGACGCCACGGCCGTCGGCACGGGTGGCACTGTGACCACGGCGCGCGCCATCCTCGGAGCCCGGGAAGGAAAGTCATTGGAAGCGACTCAGCCTCGCGTGACCATTGCCCAGCTGGGACAACTGCTTTCCGAACTGGGCGCGCTACCCTTGGCAGATCGGAAGCGGGTCCCGGGTCTGCCGCCAGGGCGCGCGGACGTTTTTCCCACTGCCGTGGTCACGCTCATCGCGCTCGCGGAGATGGGTGGGTTCTCCGCCTTTCAACACTCGCTCTTCAACCTCCGCTACGGGCTGGCGGATGAGGCGCTCCCTCAATCGACCGGCGCAGCGCCACGGTAGCCGCGCACGCCTTCGGCCATCCGCCGACCCTTCGGCGGAGGCAGCAACCGCGTCGCCGCCGCCTTGGCGGCAACTCGCAGCGTCTTCATCACCGCCAGAAAATCCGCCGGGAGCGGCGCGCGGAGATCCAGTTCTTTGCCGGTCTTCGGATGCGCCAGCACCAGGTGTTCGGCGTGCAGCATCACCCGCTCCGGTTGCTTCGACAGCCGCGCATCCGGCTTCCAGCCGTAAAGGGGATCGCCGAGGATAGGATGACCGAGTGACTTAAGGTGCACGCGGATTTGATGCGTGCGGCCGGTGAAAATGCGGCAGCGCAGCAGCGACGCGATGCCGCCAAACGCCTCCACCACTTCCCACTCGGTGCGCGCCGCTTTGCCGCCCTCGCCGACCGTCATGCGGTGGCGATGGGTGGGGTGCCGCGCTATCGCGCGATCGATCATGCCGCTCAAGAGCTGCGGCACGCCGCTGACCAGCGCAAGGTACTCCTTCTTCAGCGAGCGGGTCGCAAACTGATCCGCCAGCGCGCGGTGGGCGATGTCCGATTTCGCCACGACAATTACGCCCGTCGTCTCCTTGTCCAACCGGTGCACGATGCCGGGGCGCTCCACCCCGCCGATGCCGCTGAGCGAACCGGCGCAGTGCGACAGCAACGCGTGGACCAGCGTGTCCTCGCCCGTCGCCGCTCCCGGATGAACGATCATCCCCGCAGCTTTGTTGATCGCGAGCATGTGCTTATCCTCGAAAATCACGTCCAGCGGGATGTCGACCGCGCGGAGCTCGGCCGGCACCACATCGGGAAACGAGAACTC
>JBKJRG010000839.1:0-6021 GCA_046594805.1 Opitutaceae bacterium
GGACGTGCTCACGGCGTCGAAGCTCGGCACGTTCGTGTTCATCACCACGCGGAAGTGAGGAGTGAAATGCTCATCGGGACGTTAGTCCCGCGCATTCCACTCCTCACTTCCGCGTGGTGATGAACACGAACGTGCCGAGCTTCGACGCCGTGAGCACGTCCGGCACCTGGTCGCCGTTCACGTCGAGGGCGACCACTTGCGTGCCGAGCGCCGAGTTGTCGTCGATTAGTTTGGGGACAAACCTCGCGCCACCGGCCGCTTTGGCATCCCGCCGCAGCAGAAACGCATAATTCACCGGCGTGCCCATCGGCTCGACGTCGCCGTTCGGGCCATGCGCCCAGCGGCGCTTGCCCGTCACTACGTCCAGCAGTCCGTCGCCGTCGAGGTCCGCGAGCGTGAGCGCGTGAGGCTGCGAAAATGCCACGCCGAATTCCTTCTCTTCTTCACGCGTGCCCATCATGCGGTGCTCGGTGAATTTGATTTCACCCTGACCCTCGCGCCGTTGCTCGAACCAGGACAGGCCCCAGCCGTGCGCGTTCATCGCCGTGACCACGTCGTTCTTACCGTCGCCGTTGATGTCGTAGACCAGCATTTGCGCGCCGCCGCGATCGGAGCTGAAGGTGAACGGGTGTTTTTTCCAGAGCGTGCCCGCGGGTGCGCCTTTCGCCGGCTGCTCCCACCAGCCTTCGTTAAGGACAAGATCGTTGCGACCGTCGCCGTTGATATCGCCGACGCCTTCGCCGTGGTAGTAGTGGTTGTATTCCGCTTTTTCCGTGATGGGGAAGAATTGCCACGGCTTGGTGGGGTTCGACCAGTCGGGCGCATACCAGCCCCATTGCTTGGTTTTGTCGTTCGCCGTCACGCCCGAGATGGAAATGATCTCGGGCTTGCCGTCGCCGTCGATGTCCTCGAACAGCGGCGATTCGCCGAACACGCGCTGCGAGACGAAATGCTTCTTCCAGCGGCCATCCGGCCTGGCGACCTCCGCCGCGCCTGGATTCTCGTACCAGTACGCCTCGTGAAAAAGTACCCGACCGAGCACGAGGATATCGGTCCAGCCGTCGCCGTTGAAGTCGTACGGGAAGGTGAACATGCTGTTCGAGGGTTTCTCCTCCAGCGGCTGCGGCACGGGCTCGTAGAACGCGTGGCGGGTTTTGAACGCAGGGCCTTCGTACCAGAAGGGGCCGGCGATGACATCCAGCTTGCCGTCGCGATTGATGTCGGCGGCGTTGACGCCGTCGCACCAGTACTCGGTCGTCAGGGTGAGTTTTTCGAAAGTGACCTCGCGGGCGCCGCGCAGGGGAGCGGCGGAAAGGGTGACGGGAAGGACGAGCAGTGCGAGCAGGGCGCAAAGAGGAGACTTCTTCATGGGTGGGGGGCGCGAAAGGAAATATCTCAGCCGTATCGATTCTGTCCGATGTAGGGCCGCCGCTTGCCGGCGTGCCGTTGTCGAATGAAATTGCGGCGTGGCGATCCCGCATGCGGGACCAGCCCTCCACTAAAACGTTTCCGCCCGTTCATTCGTGAATGTTGATTGAACGGAATGGTTCCGGCTCAGTGCTGGCGACGCAAGGTTGGCGTAGCGCAGCCCCGGAATTTAACAGAAGGAAACGAAGAGAACGAAGAGCGAGTCTCTGCGCCCTTTGTTTCCTTCGTTGCCTTCTGTTAAATGGATTGGGTTGGAGTTTGGGGCCGCCATGCCGCGACAGCTCGGAACGGTCCTACAGCGGATCTTCCCAATCGCCGAACTGCCACGCTTCCTTCCTGACGGCGTGCCCGGTTTCCAGCAGGGCGTTGTTCAGGAAAATCTCCCCGTCGGCCGTCGTGAGGAAGACGTCGGCCAGGTAGCGGTCGTATTTGTCGGGCTTCGTCGTGAACAGCGTCATGGCCGTCATCCGCGCGAGGGCGGTTTCCGTGAAGCGGCGTGCTGTTTTTCCTGCGGCGGTGGCCATTTCGGGGCAGTCCAGCCCGCGCAGTCGCAGCTTCTGTTCGACGATGCAGCGCGGCAGCAATTGCAGCTCGATGAGCAGCGTATCGCCGTCCACCAGCCGCCGGAGCGTGGCAGGGTAGGTGAAAAGATCGGCCTTTGTGGCGGCCTCGGCGCGCCGCACCGTGCCGCGGCCGTCGATCTGGACGATGGTGCCGTCCGTGAAGCCGTCGGCCTCGTCATCATCGAGCGGACGGTAAATCTTGAAGCCGAGATCGACGGCGAGCCGTTCACCGCGCGCGACGACGCGATGCAGGCCGCAGGTGCCGCGTTTCGGCGTAAGCAGGTCGGCGCCGCGGCCGGCGGTGGGCGCAGACGAGCCGTTGCCCGTGGCATCACTGCCCGCGGGAGCGTTGAGCAGGGCGAGCTCACGGACGCGGGTTTCGAGCTGCGCCGAGACCCAGTCCTTTTTCAGCGCCTCGGCTTCGATCTGGCGGCGCTGCTTTTCGTCGGGCACCTGGATGAGCAGGCGGTAATGCGCCCAGGTGAATTCTGCACGCGCGTGCAGAATTGGGTAGGTGCGGGCAAACTGGAGGCACTGGTAGAGCAGCCGATCGGCGACGCCCAGGTCGCGGGCGAGCCGCGGCACGACCTGCTGGCCGTAGGTGGCGCGATCCTCGTTCAGCAGAAGATGCACGCTGATGAGATTTCCGCTTTCCCAATACGTGCGGACCTTGGCCTGCTCAATCTGCCGCGTGCCCGTCAGCAGTGCGGCCTCAACGCCGCGGCGCAATTCGGCGTAGGTGCGAGGTTCGGGAATGAGGCTGGTCGCGCGAGTGGCCATGCGCGGCGGGATGCGCCTTTGTGAGGGTGGATACTGGAGAAGTCGCGGCTATTTTCGAGCGATGAGATCCCGCTCAACCGAGGCCAAGAATCCAACCTTCGATAAACGGAATCGGCAGGCGCTCCATGAAAGTCACTTGGCCCCTTGTGTTACGATAATAGCATACGCTTCCTGGGGAATTGGCATCACCGCGAGTCGAGGTTGGCGGACCAAGGGCAGGTTAATGAGCCGCGTGTCTGCTTTGAGAGCAGTCAGCGGAATTGGTTTCGTGAACGTCTGCACGGGCACGAAGTCACACGTGAGCCATTCCGAGCCGACGCTCGTTGGATCGGCATAGGCGGACCGTGTCACCTCCATTTCACCCATGACCGCGCGCCCCTCCTGGCTGTGATAGAACAGAACACGGTCACCGACCCTCATTGCCTCGAGGTGCTTGCATGCTTCCGGGCTTCGGACACTCCGGAGTGTAAACGTGCCGGCACGAACAATTTCAGTCCATGACGTGCGAAAGGGCGCGAACTTAATCAGCCAGTGGCGTACCAATCTCATCTTTACTTTTATCCGGATTCGTCAACGTTATCCGCAGCTACAACCACCACGTGTGGGACAGTAAATAATGGCCGCACTCCTCAAAAGGTGCGGCCTGCTTTTTTGGCCTCCGCCCATTCATGGTGAAATTGCAGTTTACGTTTTGGTTCCGGGCAATAGCTGGTCAGCAAATAGAGGCCGTCGTGGCGCTGCTTCAGGACGAGCAGGTAGTTCACTGCCGGGTGCCACACGCAGATGTGCTGTAGTCCGGCCCGCATATTCCACCAGCGCTTTACCTTTTCGTGCAGATGCCCGCGGAGGAGCGGCAAGGCCCAAGGGAGGCGGATGACGCGCGCCAAGTCGAGGGTGCGTCTCACTTCATCGGGACCATCGGTGATCATGTGCCAATAGGTGTGTTCGCGATCTGGACGAGCGACGTGCGGATCCCGCCGCACCTTGATCGCCTGTGAGCGGATGGTGGAATAAACACCGCCCAGCGGGAAATCAGCCTGATAAACAACCAAGGCCGCTGGCTCCGCAACAAGACCCCCGCCGGCATTGGACAGCATGGGGGGAAACACCAGGAGACCGCTCATGCGTTCGGGCGCCTTTCAGGGGAATGCTCAACGACGATTTTGGGCAATAGGCCCGGCGAGGGGGCAGCGACGAGGACGCGGACGCGGTCGGCGAGTGCTTGTTTGGCTGGGCTCGGGACGTGGCCGGCGTTGCGCGAGGGAGTGGAGTGAATCCAGGCGAGCGCGCCGACGAGGATGTCCACGAGCTGATCGAGGAGCACGTCGTGGCTTTCGATTTGTTGGACTTTTTCAACGATTCCGCTGCGGGAACCATCTTTGCGCAGCCAGTCGTAGTGGGCATCGGCCAGGCGCTCTTCGAGTTCCCGGATGCGGGGACCGCCGCGGGTGTCTTTCACGTCGACGTAGATGGCGTGGTGCGCGGGGGGCACGAGGGTTTCGCGCAGCAGGTCGAAATAGCGGTCGTAATACCATTTCTCGTGGCGATGGAGAAAATCCACGGCAGCGGGGGCGGTGGTTTCGAGGTGGGCATGGTAAGCCTCCCACGCGAGGGAGCCGGGTTCGTCGGCCCCCGCCGGAGGGCTCGCGAGTTTCGCGGGCGGTGGGCCCTTGGGGGCGATGAGCGCGCGGAAGCGGAGGTCGGGTTCGTTGGCGAAAAACTCGATGGCCACCTCGTAGAAGCGGAGGCCGGCGGGCGAGATTTTGGTCCACTTGAGTTCGATGAGCTGGGCGGGCTGGCTGTCGCAGGGTTTGGTTTGCGGGAGGCCGGTGGCGACCAGTCGCTCGCGGAGCGCCGCGGTAAGCGGGCGCACGCGTTCGCGGGGGACGAGGAGAGCGCCGAGAAGCAGGTGCGGGGCGCGGTCGTGCGGAAGGTGGCCGGTCTCGTCGCAATACACGTTCCAACGGTCGGCCGCGGGGAGTTTGCCGAGGGCGCGGAGGTTGTCGCATTGGACGGTGGCGAGAGTGGGATAGCGACGCGCATACCACGTCTCTACTTCCGCGATGTCGGCGCGGTTCAGGCCGTAGGCTTCGTAAACGAGGTGGTCGATTTCGAGCTGCTCGTGAGATGCGTAGTCGTAGGCGGATTCAGCGCGCTGAGCTGCGATGATCGAACCAACCAACTCGCCCACGCGAGTATCGGGCAAGGTCAGTGAAAACGGAGTTTCCTGGAAGTCGTCCATCTGCGTGCTAACCGTGTGATTGTTGCATGCCTTCAAAAATAAGCGGGCCAACTTGCCAGTTAAGAAACCCAAGCCGACCGCCGAGTCGGTCGCCCGAAAAACCATGCGTGAGCCCTTCACATCAAAGACGCCGGCACCGCTTGTTCTCAAAGTCGGGCTATACTGCCCTGCGTCCGACCAAGATACCCCGGGCACGAAATAGTAATCTGTGTTCTGAAGCCTGGAGGTAAGTTTGTCGTTTCCTCCTGCCTTCCCCTCTAGCCGATTTTTTTCTCGAAGAGTAAGTGTCTTCATCCGATCAACAGCCCATTCGCTCCAATCGATGAAGTAAGCGGTTGGAACATGATAGTTGGGCATCCAGCCTGCGGCCGAGTCGGAGTCTCCGCCTTTATCATAGGGTGCGACGTAGCGGCCGCCGAAGTAGCGTGGAGATTTTTTGTTGGTCTTGCTGATACCGTGCTCGACAACATCGAGCCTCAATTCCGGATCTTCACGGATACGACGGAGATCATCCTCGGTTAGGAGGTATTGTCGAAAGCGGTTAATGTCGCGATATCGGTGGCTGCCGAGTTCCGTCGGAACTTGAAAAAGGTAGGAGTCGTTGTCGCCTGTTTGCAGGCCTACTTTTACGTCGGCGATTTGCTCCAACTTGGTGACTTCGATGGAACGGCCATTGAAAAAGATTGTGCGCACTTGGACTCGACGACCACCGAACTCGCGGAAGCTAACAGGCGCCGTGGTATCGTTCATGAGCTCGAAGAGTTTCGGCGACGCCACGAAAAACGGGAGGTTGGTGTTGGTGGCAATGAGCGCCTGCGGATAGGTGTAAACGGCGCAGCTCTCGGTGGAGACATCGGGGCGACGGGCAAAGCCGGCGGTGTCGCGGAGCAGAGCGAGGAAACGCTGATAGTCCTCGTCGTCTTTCGTACTGATCTGAGTGAGGTCCACCATCTGGCACCACGGGCCGCTGGCTTCGGCTACCGCGAGGGCGGCGAGAGTGGGCGGTGT
>JBKJRG010000797.1:0-2811 GCA_046594805.1 Opitutaceae bacterium
GTGGCACGGGCGTCCCGCCCGTGGACGGCGCTCCGCGCCGCCTACATGGGCAGGATGCCCATGCCGCACACGGGCAAGATGCCCGTGCCACGACAGGCTCCGACGCGCTGTCCAGAAACTGAGATGCGCCCAGGCGATCCCAGTGCAGACCCAACTCCTTCCCGGCGCAGGCAGACGGGCGGCACGGACACTGGCAAATTTCCGGTGATGGGTTCATCTTAACCGGCAGTTGCGCCCCGGGTACGCCGGAACGCGCGGGTTGCAGATTCGGCTTTCCACCGTAGGATCGCGGGCGCAGAACGCTTCGCGACCCTTTCACCGTCTGCGCCCGGGTTTAGTCCGGCCCCGGGCGCGCCCGCAGTGAACGCCGGTTTTTCCATGATTCATCGTCACGTCTTCCCGCTCCCGCGCCTCCCTTTTCTGCTGGGACTGCTCGCCAGCTTCGCCCTCACCGGTTCCGCGGCCGCCGCCGCGGCGAACGCGAAACCCAATTTCGTGTTCATCCTCGCCGACGATCTTGGCTGGGCCGATGTGGCGTTTCACCAGGGCAGCGCCCCGACGCCGCACCTGGACAAACTCCGCCGGGAAGGCGTGGAGTTGGCGCAGCATTACTCGGCGGCGACCTGCAGCCCGACGCGGACGGCCTTGTTGTCGGGCCGCTATTGGAGCCGTTTTGGCATCCTCGGCCCGGACAACCGCCGCGCATTCGGCTGGGATACGGTGACGCTGGCCCGCGCGCTGAAGACAGTGGGCTATGACACCGCGCTGGTGGGCAAGTGGCACCTCGGGTCGAAGCCGGAGTGGGGGCCGAACCATTTTGGTTTCGATCACAGCTACGGGTCGCTCGCAGGCGGCGTGGGGCCCTACGATCACGACTACAAAGAAGGCGAGTTCGTCAAGACCTGGCATCGCAACGAAAAGCTGATCACCGAGCAGGGGCATGTCACCGATCTGATCACGGACGAGGCCGTGCGATGGATCGCCGGGCGAAAGGACGCTCCGTTTTTCCTCTACGTGCCGTTCACCGCGGTGCATCTCCCCCTGAAGGAGCCGAAAGCATGGCTCGACCAGGTGCCGGCCGGCCTCACCGACGAGGTGACGCGTCACTATGCGGCCAGCGTCATGCACCTCGACGCCGCCGTCGGCCGGATCGGGGCGGCGCTCGAGCAGGCGGGCAAACGTAACAACACCCTGATCGTCTTCACCAGCGACAATGGCGGCAGCAAGGCGAACAACCACGACCAGGCGTATCCGGCAGACAGTTACCCAGAAGGCCGCCTGCCGGGCAACAATGACCCGCTGCGCGGTCAGAAAGGCGACCTGTACGAAGGGGGCATCCGGGTTCCCGCCCTGGCGAACTGGCCGGGCAAGCTGCGGCCCGGAACGTACCACCCGCCGATGCATATCGCGGACTGGATGCCGACGCTGTGCGCCCTGGCCGGCTACCGGCCTGAAAAGGATCTGAAATGGGATGGCGTGAACATCTGGCCGCGCCTCGCCGGCGAAGTGACGTCTCCCTCGGCGCGTTTGCTCTATTGGACCACGCCGGGGGCCAGCGCGGTGCGGGAGGGCGACACCAAATTGATCGTGCAGACCGGCCGGGCGGGCAAGGGGCCGGCGAAAACGGAATTATTCGACCTCGCCCTGGACCCGAATGAAACGACCGATTTGGCCGGCCGGAGGCCGGAGCAGTTGGCCGCGTTGAAACAAAAACTCGCAGAGATCGCCCAGTCGGATCGCGATGCGATGGTCAAGCCGTAGGCGCGCCAAGGAAGCATCGCGGAAACGGCGTCGTCCCGCGCGACGTTCAGTTTTTCAGGCCCAGGTCATTGGTCCGAACCGCCTTCATCGTCGCGGCGAATTTCGCCTGGAAGGCGGCGACGGTGCGGGCGTGCTCCGGTTTTGGCGCCAGGTTGGTGTACTGCCGGGGGTCCTTCACCATATCGAACAACTCGATACCTCCGGCCGCATCCTCCCCATACTGGATGTAGGCCCATTTATCCTCGCGGAGCAAAAATCCATTGCTGCTGGGAGCCACGCTGAAGGCGGTGTCGCGCACGGATTGGGTCGGGTCGTCCAGCAGTCGCGAGATGTCCCTGCCTTGGATCCCGGGAGGGATCGGCAGGCCGCACAACCGCGCGACAGTCGGATAAAGATCGATCAGTTCGGTGAGCGAATGGCACACCGCGGGCTTTTTCCCGGGCACGCTGATAATGAGCGGAACACCGGCGGACTCGTCCCGCAGGCTGACCTTCGCCCAAAAATCGTGCTCGCCCAGATGGTAGCCATGGTCGCTGGTGAAGATGACGATCGTTTTCTCCTCGAGTCCGGCCTGCCGCAGGGCGGCCAGCACTTTTCCGACCTGTGCGTCCATGAAGGCCACCGAGGCATAATAACCCCCGACAGCCTTCTGCTGGCGCCGTACATCCATCTTCATGTTCACGCTCGTCTTGTAATTGATACCCGCCTTGGGGATGTCGTCCCAGTCGCCCGGCACTTTCTCCGGCAAAGGCAGCCGATCGTAGGGCAGGAACGGCTCGAAATATTTTTTCGGCGCCACGAAAGGGACGTGCGGCCGAACGAAACCCACGGCGAGGAAGAACGGTTTGTCCCGGTGCAGGGCGATCAACCCGGCGGCCTTCGCCGCTGCCTTGCCATCGGCATGAACGCCATCGTCGCCGTCGGCTTCGACCACGACGAACGTGTTTCCGCCCACCACCGGCTTCCGGCCATCCGGATTGCCTTCGAGGGTTTCGCCCGCGCCGGCGGCCTTCCACTCCGGTCCGGGACTGTTGAACCGTTCTGTCCACG
>JBKJRG010000004.1:0-4038 GCA_046594805.1 Opitutaceae bacterium
CCCGGGTCTGGGCCACGAGCTGGCTGATCTTGCGCTTGAATTCCGCGGGGTCGAATTCCTCGGTTTTTTCGCTGATGCGGATGACGAGCTCCGCCACCCCATTGCTGTCGCCATCGCTGACCGCGAGGAGGAGCTTGAGCAAATCCTCCTGCATCTTCGGGGCGGTGTGGCCCACCATGCCCAGGTCAAGGAGCGCGATCCGGCCTTCCTCGGTGAGAAAAACGTTTCCGGGATGCGGATCGGCATGGAAGATTCCGTCCACCAGGACCTGCTTGAGGTAGGCGCGGAAGAGCTCTTCGCACAAATCAGCTCCGTTCACGTCGAGCCGGGCGAGGGGAGTGAGCGAGGTAATCTTGCGGCCGCTGACGAACTCCATCGTGAGCACGCTGCGCGTCGTGTAGTCGAGGATGGGCTGCGGGACCTGGATGCGCGCGAACTCGGCCAGGTTTTTTCCGAGCGTAACCTGATTCTGCGCCTCCCGCTCGTAGTTCAGCTCGTGATTAATGGTGAGGTGAAACTCCTCGAGGATGGCGCTGAACCGGTGCCGGCGTCCGATTTTGGTATGCGAGTCGACCGTGCCCGCCAGTTGTTTGAGCACTTCGAAATCCTGCGCGATCTGGGGCCGGATGTTCGGCCGCTGCACTTTCACCACGACCGGCCTGCCATCCCGGAGCGCCGCGAGATGCACCTGTCCCAGGGAGGCCGCCGCGACCGGCTCGCGATCGAAACGGGAAAACGCCTTGGAAATCCGGACTCCGAGTTCCTTCTCCACGATCTCCTCGACCTGCTCGTAGGGAAACGGTTTGACGTTGTCCTGGAGCCGCGCGAGCGACTTCCGGTATACATCCGGCATGAGATCGGGCCGTCCGGCGAGCACCTGTCCGAGCTTCACATAGGTCGGGCCCATGGCCTCGAGGTCGTCGACCAATCCTTCCGGCGTGGCTTTGCCGTTGGTCTTTTTGCCGTCGTGATTCTTCGTCGCCTCGTGGGCGGCCTCATCCTCGGCCGCAACCGTGCCGGCAGATTTGTCGAGCCGGGGCATGCCGGATTTCTTGGGGTCCTTGGCGTCCTTTGAATCGTTTTGCTTCGCCTGTTCCTGGGCATCCGGGTTGAGGTCCTCGTCCGCGCCCATCTGCTTCACCAGATCCGAACGCCCATATTTCCACAACAGGGAGGCGATTTCACGGTAACGTTTCAGGTGATTGGCAGACAACTTCATGGCGGTAAGGCGTTGCGGGCGGTTACACTTGCGGACACGGTTTTGCCGGGGTAGTTCGTGCGCCGACACGGTTTTGCTGCGAGGGCAGGGCGGTGGGTGTTTACCTGATTCGCAACCTGCCACGGAGCGAGTATGGTCGATCCCATCCTACGATTATGTTCTCCGCCGCCAAAGATCTCATGACCAGCAAGGCCGCCAAGGCCTATGTGAACAACTTCATCGCTCGCTACGGGAAGGTGAACGAACTGCAGATCGACTCAAAGCGCCACCGGGTGGAGGTGGTCTGCGAGTTGAATGGCGAGACCAGTCCGATCGGCGTGACGATTGAAAAATATGCGATCGAGACCAAGGGCGCGAAAACGTTTATCAAAGTCCTCGACAGCTCGGCCACGCGACCGTGGATGCAAGCGGTGATGCGCGATCACCTGCACGGCCGGGAGTTTGAGGTTCCGTCGTGGGCGAGTTCGGCCTTGTGAGCCGGGCTTCTCTGCGGAGGCAAGTTTCAGGGGCTGGCGCTTGCCTGCCCTGAGCCCGTCGAAGGGCCGCCACGCCGTCGCCGTACCCGCGACCGAATACCTTCGTTTCCGCACGCCACCCGCGAGCGCGAACGCGCGATATCGCCACCGCACCGCGCGATCCCGCAGCCGCGGGAGCGACAAGCCCCGGCCCTGTCCCAGGGCCGGACTCAATCCGCGAGAATCCGATCGATTTTCGCCAGCTCGTCCTGGGAGAAAGCCAGGTTCTTCAGCGTGCCCAGATTCTCCTCAACCTGGCTGACCTTGCTCGCGCCAATCAGGGCCGAGGTGATCGCCGGATTGCGCAACACCCAGGCAAGCGAGAGCTGCGCGAGGGTCTGGCCGCGCTGCTTCGCCAGCGCGTCGAGCTGCCGAATTTTCCCGAGCTTCTCCTCGGTGATGTGCTCCGGTTTCAAGAACCGCGGGTCGTGGGCGGCGCGCGAATCCGGCGGAATCCCGGCGAGGTAGCGATTGGTGAGCAGGCCTTGGGCAAGCGGGCAAAACGCGATGCCGCCGATGCCCTCATTTACGAGGACGCGAGAGAGCCCGTCTTCGATCCAACGGTCGAACAGGTGGTACTTCGGCTGATGGATGAGGCAGGGAGTCCCCAGTTCCCGCAGCAGCTTGGCGGCGCGCGCCGTGCCCTCGGCATTGTAATTCGAAAGCCCGGCATAAAGCGCCTTGCCCGACTTCACCGCGTGAGCCACCGCGCCCATCGTTTCCTCCAGCGGCGTGTTGGGATCCGGGCGGTGCGAGTAGAAGATGTCGACGTAGTCGAGGCGCATCCGCTTCAAGCTCTGGTCGAGGGAACTGAGGAGGTACTTGCGCGAACCCCAGTCTCCGTACGGACCGTCCCACATGGTGTACCCGGCCTTGGTGGAAATGATGAGCTCATCGCGATGGGCCGCGAGGTCGGCCTGGAGGATTTTGCCGAACGTTTCCTCGGCCGAACCGGGCGGAGGCCCATAATTGTTCGCCAGGTCGAAGTGGGTGATGCCGAGGTCGAAGGAGCGGAGGATCAGCGCGCGACTGTTGGCGAAATTGTCCGCTGCACCGAAATTATGCCACAGTCCCAGTGAGAGGGCGGGCAGGTGCAGTCCGCTGCGGCCACAGCGGCGGTAGAGCCCGGGATGATCGTAACGCGTGGGGGCGGGAGTATGCGGCATGGGGGGAGGCGCGGATGCGCCGCTGCTACCGTGGGAGTGTTCAGGCCCGCGGCAAGCAGATGTCAGGGCGTCACGGTCGGCGGCGCTTGCAAAGCGCCGATCCGGCCGGAGCGGCGGTTTCCAACCGCCGATGGTACGGGAGTCGCTTCACGCCGGGCCGCGAGGGTGACTCAAGTCGGGGACGTCCACTCGCTCACGCTCAGCGCTACGGCACAAAAAACCCGCCGGGGGGACCGGCGGGTTGAACACTGACGAAAGTGTTGCGGGCTGCGTTTAGACCAGCGCCTTCGGAATCGATGATTCGAGTTCGACCGGGTGAGGATGGTTCCGTTTGACCCGGTTCATTTGGTGGCGTCGCTGCAGCATGCGGTCGAGCTTGTCGATCAGCATGGAAATCGCCTTGTGACACTCGTCCGACTGAACGGACGCATTCATGTCCGGGCCATGAATCTGGATGTGGCCCTTGGCCGTGAACTGCATGCCGACCGCGCCGCTGCGGTCGCACTCCAGCTCCACGCGGAAGCGCACGATGCGCTCCTCGTGTCGAAACAATCGTTCGGCTTTCTCGCGGACAAACGTCTTCAAGGACGGAGTCAGGTCGAGATGGATGCCGGAGACGATCAGATCGTGGTTGTTTTGGCTGTTCATGTTTCTGCGTATGGGTTGGGTTGACCAACGGCCGGGACGCAACCCGGTCGTGAAAAGTAAATTCCTGCTCCCGCCACCACTCGACGTCGTGCCCTCGCTAAGCGAAGCGCTCCGCTCCTTCTCTGCCGTCCTTCTCACGGGCGGATCTTCCGGTATTGGAAAATCGTTCATTGAGCTGGGGGCAAAGCTGAACCCCGACCTGGTGTTTTGCAATCTCTCGCGGCGTCCGCCCCCGGAAAATATTTTTCCTAATGCGCAGAAAAATTTGAACCATTTCCCTTGCGACCTTTCGCGGCCGCACGAAATCGAGCGGGTCGCGGCGGAGGTGCAGTCGGTACTCTCCCGACGCCAGCCCACGGGGAAAATCCTGTTGATCAACAACAGCGGCTTCGGCGCCTTCGGCCGGTTTCCGCGGCCCGACCTCGCCCGGCAACTCGAGATGATCGATGTCAACGTGCGGGCAGTGGTGCACTTTACGGGAAACCTGCTG
>JBKJRG010000051.1:0-4256 GCA_046594805.1 Opitutaceae bacterium
ACCGCGCAATGGATGATGTCGCGGCCCATGAAAACCTTGTCGACCACCTTCGTCACCTTCAGCGAGCCATCGCGCATGATGGTCAGCGCGCTGTCGAGAATGGTGCACTCCTGCACGAACTCGTGCTGGCGCCAGTTCAGCCCGATAAAGCCGTCCTCGCGGTTGACGTAGAGCCGCTGGTTCGCCGAGACGACTTCCGATGCATCGATCTGCTCGATCTCGTCGTACTGGGTGCGGCGTTTCAGCCCCTTGCCGAACTTCTCCTGCAGCATCTCAAACCACTTGATCGCGTAGCCGGTCAGGTTCCTCAGCTCCGACTTGGTCTCCTTCATCCCCTCCTCGATCTTCTTGATCGCCTCGTCGGCCTGGAAGCGGTTGTACGCCGAGATCCGCTTGATCCGGATTTCGGTCAGCCGGCTGATGTCCTCGTCGGTCACGTCCCGGCGCAGCTGCTTCAGGAACGGCTGCAATCCTTCGCGGATCTCCTCCAGCACGCTTTCCCACGTCTTCGATTTCTCGATCCGCCGGTAAATCCGTTCCTCGATGAAAATGCGCTCGAGCGAATCCCAGTGCCACTGCTGGTCCAGCTCCGCCAGCCGGATCTCGAGCTCGCGCTTGAGCAGCGCCTTGGTCGCGTCGACCGAGGTCTTGAGGATCTCGCGGACGCCGATGAACTGTGGCTTGTCGTTCCCTTTTTCGTCGCGGACGATCACGCAGGCCGCGGGCGAGAGGTTCTGCTGGCAGGCCGTGAACACGTAGAGCTGTTGGATCACCTGGTCGGGATCGCTGCCCTGGGGGAGGTGAATGAGAATCTCGACCGCGTCCGACGTGTTGTCGTCGACGTGCTTGACCTTGATCTTCCCCTTGGCGTTGGCGCCGAGGATGGACTCGATCAGCGCCTCCGTGGTCATGCCGAACGGCAGTTCCGTGACCGCGAGGAGATACTTGGACCGCTGCTCGATCTTCGCGCGGATCTTCACTTTCCCGCCGCGCTCACCGTCGTTGTATTCCGCAAAATCGGCGATGCCGCCGGTGGCGAAGTCGGGGAAGATGCGAAACGTTTTTCCCTGCAGGTGATTGATCGCCGCGCGGCACAGGTCGTTGAAATTGTGCGGCAGGATTTTTGTCATCAGCCCCACGGCGATGCCCTCCGCGCCCTCGAGCAGCGTGATGGGAAACTTGGCCGGCAGCGTCACCGGCTCCCGGGCGCGGCCATCGTAGCTGAGCTGCCAGGTGGTGGTCTTCGGGTTGAAGAGGACCTCCTTGGCGAAGGCGGTCAGCCGGGCCTCGATGTAGCGGGGCGCCGCCGCCTCGTCGCCGGTGAACATGTTGCCGAAATTTCCCTGCGGCTCGATCAGCCAGCCGCGCTGGGCGATGGCCACCAGCGCGGCGCCGATCGAGGCGTCGCCGTGCGGATGGAAGCGCATGGTCGCGCCGACGATGTTCGCGACCTTGTGGAAGCGGCCGTCGTCCATTTCCCACAGCGTGTGCAGCACGCGGCGCTGCACCGGCTTTAGCCCGTCGTCGATATGGGGGACGGCGCGATCCAGGATGACGTAGCTGGCGTACTCGAGAAACCAGCCGCGGTAATGGCGGGCGAGCGGCGCGTTTTCATCCTGCACCTTGCCGCCTTTTTTCCTCGGTGGCGGCGGTGGGCCGGCGTCGGCGGGGACCATCGCGATTTGCGTTCCTTTCGGCTCCTCCGCCTTGGCATCGGCATCGGCGCCCGGGCGCTGCCGGGATTCGGGCGTGACCGCGCGCCCCTCGGACTTCCCGCCCTTGTCTTCCGTTTGGCGGGCGCCGGGGGAAGCGGCCTCGGTCTCGCCGGCACCCAGCGGCAGCTCAGGTTGGTCGTTATCCTTCTTCGAATTCTTCTTCTTGGCCATTCGCGCGGGATTAAGTTGCGCGAACGCTGGCATGCAGCCCCGCGGCGCGTCAAGGGGTGGTTGAGTGGCTGCGGCATCTTGCCGCAGATTCGCTTCCATTGACAGCAGACAAACTGCGGCAGGATGCCGCAGCCACTGGCTCCGACAAAACCCTGTCCTTGCTGCCGGGGACGCGCTAAGGAATCTCCAATCTCCCCCATGAAAAAATCACTGCTACCCCTCGCTCTGCTGATCGCGCTGGCCGGCTGCGAAACCACCAGCGGGCCGGCCGCCCGCATCCAGGAAAAAGCCGCGGTGTTCGGCGCCCTACCGCCGGATCAGCAGCATAAAGTCCAAAGCGGCGTGGTGGAGGCCGGGGACACCGCCGACATGGTTTACATGGCGTTGGGCAAACCCTCCAAGCGCACGACGCCCGATGCCACGGGGGGGAAGTCTGGACCTACGAAAAATATTTCGCGGCTCCCGCCAGCCAGCTCTCGCTCAACAATCCCGGCATGCGCCACCAATCCGGCCAGGTGTCGTCCAGCGCCCCGCGTGACGGCGCCAGCCTCACCAGCACGGCGCGCAGCGGACCGCAGCAAGCGCTGGGCATCGCCGACATGGATTCCGACACTCTTTTCGTGATCTTCGCCGATGGCAAAGTTGCGTCCATCCGGCTGGCGAGCCAGTCGAGGTGAGATCGAGGATTCTGCCAAATGGGGAGCTCTGCCTCGTGCGCGCGAACAACGCCGCGAGGACTACTTTCGCTTTATCGATATATCGTTCGTTGATCCGTCCGACCGACGGTTTCGTCCAACCGTGATGTAGATCGCTCGGATGCGCTGATTGCAGCGCTTGAGCCCTCTTCGTCGCGTCCTACTTCACTTTAGGTTGGGCTTTTCCTTAGAGTAGCTTTTCAGGAACGTGAACCACGTCCCCTCGCTGTAACTTTGCGTCTGGCTCCTGACCGTTCAGTATCGCTGCGACGTTCACGGTGATTTTCTCCATCACGCCATCTCCCTTGCGCCGAAGAATTACAACTCGCTTCAAGTCTGCCTCTCGAAGCCACCCGCTGCTTTCTGCGATCGCTGAGAGCACAGTTGCTTCTGAGAGACGGACGGTTCCTTGCTTGGTGACGGCACCCAGTACCGCGATTCGAATACCGAGTTCATTGCCCGCTGCGGATGGTTGAGCCTGCGTGGCACGTGGTAGGCATACCGCAAGAGCGGCAAGCCCGATGCATAACGATAGTACTGTTTTCATGGGGGGAACAAAATTTTGCTCAACAGTGTAATTAGCCCTTACTTCGTGCGGCTTTTGCGGGGCACGATGCCGACCGACGGGCCGGGATGGCGGCGGGGAATGCGCCTCGGGATGGATATGCTGGTTAAGCGGTGGCGATTTGCAGCAACGAAACCACCCAAAAAAATTTGGGCAGACGGCATTATCCACCGGCCCGACAAAAGCCCAACTGGGCGCATGGCTTTCGTCGGCCCCTCGACCTTCGTGGCTACCCGCCCTACCCGCGCAGCACCCGCAGCGCCTCCTCCAGATCCCGGTCGCGACCGGCCCGGATATCCTCGAGCGTGCGCTCCACCTCGATGTCCGGCTTCACCCCGGTCGCCTCAATCCGGCGGCCTTTCGGCGAAACGTAATCCTGCCGGCTCAACTGCAACTCGCCGCTGTCGGGCAGCCGGTAGAACCAGCTCGCGAGCACGGCGCCGGCGGTCTTGCGGCCGATGACCGTCGCGCGGCCATGATCCTGGAGCACCGCGGAAAAAATTTCGCCGGCGCTGGCCGTGGCCGTATCGACCAGCACCGCCACTTTACCGCGATAATTGGCGGAGCCGAGCTGCCAGGAGTTTTTCACCGAGCGGGCGCCGTCGCGATCGATGAACGTGCCGCAGTCGACCCCCCGATCGAAGAACTCCCCAATGGCCGTGCCGAGGGAGAACGTGTCGCCGCCCGGATTGCGCCGGAGGTCGATCACCACGCCCGGCGCGGCGGCATACTGCTTGAGTTGCTTGCTCAGCCAGCGCCGATCGGCGCCGTCGAAGCCATCAAAGCGCAGGTAAACAAAACCTTCCTCCAACTCGCGGGCGATTTGACGCGGCGCGGTGGAAAGCGTTTTGGCCTTGGGCGCGAGCATCACGCGCTGATCCTGGTCGTCGAGAAATTCCCACTGCCATTCGTCGCCGACGCGCGGCCGGAAATCCAGGCGGATGCCCAGGGGCTCGCCGTTGCGCGACACCACAATCCAGCCCACTTTCACGCCCGCCTCCTCGGCCGGGCTGCCCGGCAGGACGTCGTTGACCACCCAGCGGCCCGGCCGAGGAGGCGGGCGTGAAAGTGGGCTGGATTGTGGTGTCGCGCAACGGCGAGCCCCTGGGC
>JBKJRG010000072.1:0-3385 GCA_046594805.1 Opitutaceae bacterium
GACCCTGGTGGTCCAGGAAACAGACGAAGCGCAGGTCGAAGTCCGACACGTGGCCGATGCGTTGCATCCCGAAGTTGTACCGACCCGTTTTTTTTATCCGCGCGCGGGCAGCGCGAACGCGGTGGTGCGGCTTTTCCTCCTCTCCCGCGATGGCGGCAAAACGCTGCCCGTCATCTGGGATAACACCGTCTTGCCGTATCTCGCGCATGTGGCTTGGGAGAAAAACGCGCCCCTCACTCTTCAAGTTCAGAACCGCGAGCAGACCGACCTGCGGCTCCTCGCGGTCGATCCCGCCACGGGCAGGACGCGGGAACTTTTGCGGGAGACCGATGCGGCCTGGGTCAATCTCGACGACAACGGCAGCGGCTCCACCGCGGACCGCCGGCCACCGGTCTGGTTCAAGGATGGCAGCCACTTCCTCTGGACGACAGAACGCCGCGGGGCCTGGCAGGTGGAGTTGCGCGCCGCCGACGGCGCATTGGTGCGGGAACTGACACCCGTGACCTGGGGTTACCGCGACTTGATTGGCCTCGATGAAAAAACCGCTAGCTTCCTGGTGCGCGGGGGAAATGATGCGCGGGAGGTGCACGTGTGGAAATTCCCGCTGCGCGGCGGCGCGGGCGTCGCGCTCACGTCGAAGCGGGGACTACACAACGCCACGTTTTTTCCCGAGGCAGGGCTGATGGTGCGGACCACCGACGCCTTCGACGGCGAGTATCGCAGCGAGGTGATGGCCGCGGCCGATGGCCGGATCGTGGCGACACTGCCTTCGATCGCCGAGGCCCCGACCCGACTGCCGACGACGGAACTGACGAGGACCATTGGCGGGCGGGTGTTCGATGTCGCGATCACCCGGCCGCGCGCCTTCCAGCCGCGCAATAAATACCCCGTAATCCTCGATGTCTACGGCGGTCCTGGAGTGAAACGCGTAAGCGCGAATGTCCGCGGCTATCTCCCGGATCAATGGACGGCCGACCAAGGGTATATCGTCGTGCGGATCGATGGACGCGGCACGCCGTGGCAGGGGCGCGATTGGGAACGGATCATCAAGGGCAATTTCATCGATGTGGCGCTCGAAGACCAGGTCGCGGGATTAATGGCGCTGGCGCAGCAATTCCCCGAATTCGACCTGACGCGCGTCGGAGTCACCGGGTGGTCCTTTGGCGGCTATTTTGCCGCGATGGCCGCGGCCCGGCGGCCCGATGTGTTTCGCTGCGGGGTGGCCGGAGCTCCGGTGGTCACGTGGGAGAATTACGACACGCATTACACCGAGCGCTACCTCGGTCTGCCCCAGACCAACCCCGAAGCGTATCGCGTGAGCAATGTCACCACCTACGCCGCAGAATTATCCCGGCCACTGCTGCTGATTCACGGGTTGACGGACGACAACGTGTATTTCCAGCACACCCTCCAACTGGCTGACGCACTCTACATGGCCGGGAAGCCCTATGAGCTCCTGCCCATGCTCGGAACACACATGGTCAGCGACCCCTTGGTAAAGCTGCGTCAGCAGACCCGCATCGTCGATTTTTTCGACCGGGAATTGAAGCCGAGGAAGTGAAGGCGTGAGGGCAATTCCGTTGCTATTGTGGGGAAAAATTCCCGATCAAAAAAGCGTCGTTGGGCAAATTTCCACGGGGAAGAACAGCCAACTGATTTCTCTTTTTCGCGCTCTGCGTCGCTACACCCAGCTTGAAGCGAATTGTTCGCAGCTGGCATGAGGGGTGCGCTAGTCCACAGCGTCATGAAACCCCCACAGTCACTGCAGGCGAACGCCACGGCGCTGTTCAGCCGTGAACGTCGACGGCAGCGGTTGATGGAGTTTGTTGCGTCCTTTGATCGGGCGCCACGTCCGGCGAGTCCCGCCCCAGTTCCAGCGTTTGTCCCGGCCAAAACCCCGTCGCAAACCCCTGCTGGCGGCGCCTCCCGGCCGTTCTGAACTCCCTGCCGCCAGCCCGCCTCCCCGTACGGGAGTCGGGTGGGGTTTTCATCGTCGAATTTTGTCCCGCCCGGTCGAAGGGCGAAAATTCCGGGAAGGAGTGGCGGGTTTGAGTCCCGGCGTTGTCGTGCACAGACGTGAGACCCAGCTCGTGTTTGCAGATTCAGACCTTTGCCCCGGAGATGGAATGCGCTACGTTTCCCGCTGCCAGCGCCATCGCCATGCCTGACGAGCCGACACCGCCCAAGGATTTCTCCGCCCTGTACCGGACGACCATCGCTCCGCTGCGGCGCTACCTCGCCAGGCTGCTGGGCAATACCGCAGAAGCGCAGGACATCGCGCATGACGCCTACCTGCGCGTCTATCCGACCATCACGAAGGGGCCGACGGAAAAGCCGGAGGCCCTCCTGTACACCACGGCGCGCCGACTCGCGATCAACCGGTTGAAACGGCGAAGCATAGCACCGTTCAGCCGCGAAGCGCTGAATACGGACAACGCCGCGGCCCCGACCCCGGGCGTCGCCCAGCAGGTGATGGCGCGGCAGGAACTCCGGCTCCTCGCGACCGCCATCGCCGGGCTGCCCGAGGGTTGCCGCGCCGTGCTCCTGCTGCGCAAAGTCGAATTGCTTTCACATCGCGAAATTGCCGATCGGCTCGGCATCGCTGTCTCCACCGTCGAGAAACAACACGCCCGTGCTCTGCGGTTGCTTCGCGCCGCGCTGCCATTGGAAACCGCCCCCGCTAGTTACCGTCCCGCTTCGAACACGGAGGCCAGCTCATGAACATTCCCACCCCCACCCACTCGCCCGCCGCTGAGGAGCAGGCCGCCTTGTGGGCCGCCAAGATTGACGGTTCCTCCCTCTCCGGCACGGACCATGCCGCGTTGGAAGCATGGCTCGCCGAGCATTCCGCTAACCGCACGCTCCTGTCGCAATACTGCCAGTTCTCCGCCGATCTCGAGGAACAGCTCCCCGCCTTGGTGGCCGCGGGCCGCGTTACGCTGCCGCCGGAACGTCGCCCAAGTCGCGCCCATTTTTCCTGGTTCGCAGGCGTAGCCTTCGCTGCCGCCGCCGCAGTGGCCGTGGGCGTCTGGGTCAACCCGCCGCGAGGCCATGCCGAAACCTATGTGACCGCCGTCGGTCAACGCCAGTCCCTGACCCTCGCAGACGGCACCCGGATGGAGCTCAATGCGCACACCAGCGTGCTGATCGAAAACGGGCCCAAGGAACGGCGCGTCCGGCTCGCCTCCGGCGAAGCGTTTTTCACCGTGAGCAAAGACCCGGGCCGACCGTTCATCGTCGAAACCCCCGCCGGGTCAGTGCGCGTCACCGGCACGGTTTTCAACGTCCGGAGCGAGGCGGCCTCACAACTTGAAGTCACCGTCGTGGAGGGCTCGGTCGATGTTCATACCGGCCAGACCGCCGGGGCGGGCGCCGTCCCCGTGGC
>JBKJRG010000270.1:0-6525 GCA_046594805.1 Opitutaceae bacterium
TCAAGGAACTCGGCTTCGTGCACACCGTCCGCGGTGCCCGCAAGATGATCGAGAAGAAGTCTCCGGAAGTCTGGGACATCCTCGAGGAAGTCACGAAGGGTCACCCGGTGCTGCTCAACCGCGCCCCGACGCTCCACCGTCTGTCGATCCAGGCTTTCGAGCCCATCCTGATCGAAGGCGAGGCCATCCGCATTCACCCGCTCGTCTGTACCGCCTACAACGCGGACTTCGACGGTGACCAGATGGCGGTCCACGTCCCGTTGTCCCTCGAAGCGATCATGGAGTGCAAACTCCTGATGATGGCGACGTCGAACATCTTCTCGCCCTCCTCGGGCAAGCCGATCCTCACGCCTTCGCAGGACATCGTTCTCGGGGCCTACTACCTGACGATCGAGCCGCGCACCAAGCCGACGAAGAACCAGCGCGTGCCGCTCCTCAGCGGCCTGCATGAAGTTCTCTTCGTCAAGGCCGACGGCGCGCTGAAGATGCACGACTGGGTCGAGATTCCGAATCCCGATTACAATCGCGACACCGTCTTCGGAGACAAGAAGCGCAAGATCCTCCGTTCGACGGTGGGTCGCGTCATCTTCAACCAGATCTGGCCGGCCGGGCTGGGCTTCGTGAACTTCCCGGTTCCGAAGAGCAAGCTGGGCGATCTGATTCTCAACACCTACAAGATCTCGGGCAACCTGATCACGGTCGAGACCCTCGACAAGTTGAAGGAGCTAGGTTTCCAGACCGCCATGCAGGCGGGCATCTCAATCGGGATCGATGACATGATCATCCCCGACTCGAAGAAGGACATCGTGGCGGACTCGCGCAAAAAGATAACCGAGGTCGAGGCCCAGTTCAGCAAGGGCATCATCACGGATGGCGAGCGCTACAACAAGGTGGTCGATATCTGGACCGGCGCGACCGACAAGATCGCGAAGGAAGTGTTCGCCAAGCTCGAGAACAACGATGGCAAGACCGAGGTAAACCCGGTCTACATCATGATGGACTCGGGCGCGCGTGGTAACAAACAGCAGGTTCGCCAGCTGTGCGGCACCCGCGGCCTGATGGCCAAGCCTTCGGGCGAAATCATCGAGCGCCCCATCCTGTCCTCGTTCCGCGAGGGCCTGACCGTCCTGGAATACTTCATCTCGACCCACGGCGCCCGCAAGGGCCTCGCCGACACCGCGCTCAAGACCGCGGACGCCGGTTATCTCACCCGCAAGCTTTGCGACGTGGCGATGGACGTCATCATCGCGGAGGACGACAGCGGCTCCCGCGACGGCGTCTGGAAGAAGGCGATCTTCGAAGGTGACGACGAAATCGTCCCGTTGAAGGAACGCATCATCGGCCGTTTCTCGAGCGACGACGTCTTCAATCCCATCAATCCCTCCGAAACGCTGGTCGACTCCGGCGAGCTCATCACCGAGGAAATGGCGGCCAAGATCGACGAGCTCGGCATCGAGCGGATCAAGGTCATGTCGCCGCTCACCTCGATCGCCAAGGGTGGCATTGACGCGAAGTCCTACGGCATCAATCCCGCGACTAACAAAGTCGCGAAGATTGGCGACTCGGTCGGCATCATCGCCGCCCAGTCGATCGGCGAACCGGGCACGCAGCTCACGATGCGCACGTTCCACATCGGCGGCGTCGCGTCCGGCGGCTTCAAGACCCCGGAAATTCGCGTCAAGGCCAGTGGCACGGTGAAGTACCGCGCCCTACGCCTCGTCGAAACCGCCGATGGCGGTTCCATCGTGCTGAACAAGACGGGCACCATCCAGGTGCTCGACGCCGATGACAAGGAGCTCGAGGTCTACAACATCGTGGTCGGTTCATTCCTCCATGTGGGTGACGGCGAGAAAATCGACAAGGGCGCCGTCCTCGCGCAATGGGATCCGTACAACGTTCCGGTTCTGTCCGAGAAGGGTGGTTCGCTGCACTTCAAGGACATGATTCCTGGAGTTACGGTGAAGCGTGAGCTCGACGAATCGTCGGGCCGCATCGCGACCGTCGTCATCGAGCACAAGGAAGACCTTAATCCGCAGATCGAGGTGCGCGATGGGAAGAACAAGCCGCTCGCGGCCTATTCCATCCCCGTCGGCGCGCAGACCGCGGTCAACGAGGGCGACACCATCGCCCCCGGTGCCTTGCTCGCCAAGACGCCGCGGCAGGCTTCCAAGACGAAGGATATCACCGGCGGTCTCCCGCGCGTGGCCGAGCTGTTCGAAGCCCGCCGCCCGAAGGATGCGGCCGAGATGTCACGCATCGACGGCATCGTGTCGTTCGAGGGCACCGTCCGCGGCAAGCGCAAGCTCGTCGTGAAAAACGAGGAGACGCAGCAGGAAGAGGAGCATCTGATCGCCACCGGCAAGCACATCATCGTGCAGCCGGGGGATGTCGTGCACAAGGGCCAGCACCTCACGGAAGGTGCTGCGGATCCGCACGAAATCCTCGAGATCCTCGGGCCATCCGCGCTCTACGACTTCCTGATCTCGCAGGTGCAGGAAGTTTATCGTCTCCAGGGCGTGACGATTAACGACAAGCACATCGAGATCATCATCCGCCAGATGCTCCGGAAAGTCCGCATCACCGATCCGGGTGACAGCGAATACTTCTGGGGCGAGCAGGTGGATCGCGCCGCATTCCTCTCGGACAACAAGCGCATCGAAGAAGCTGGCGGCAAACCCGCCGAGGCCGAACCGATTCTCCTCGGCATCACCAAGGCCTCGCTCGAGACCGAGAGCTTCATCTCGGCCGCGAGCTTCCAGGAGACGACGCGCGTCCTCACCGACGCCTCGACGCTCGGCAAGGTCGATCTGCTGAAGGGCTTCAAGGAAAACGTCATCATGGGGCATCTCATTCCGGCGGGCACGGGCCTGCCGAAATACAAGCAGCTCAAGATCACGCTGCCCTTTGGCGCAGATTTGCCACTGGAAGAGACCAAACCAGCCGAAGCGACCGCGAGCTGAGCGTCTTCATTGCCGCACTGAATTGCGAAGCCGCGGGCGATTTTTTCGCCCGCGGCTTTTTTGTGCTTCGTCCGGTGCAGGGGAGGTTTCGGCCCATGGCGTCTGTCCGGCACCGAGAACGCGAGCTAGCGACTTACATTTTCCTCGAAGACGTAACATTCCCTGCTGCCAAGTTTTTACGTTGACTAGGAGAATTCAGGACTCTCGAAAATTTTCCTTGTCTTTATGGGGTGGATAACCACGTTCCAAATCCCTCCCGCCAAAAACTGTTTGTAGAGCCTAGCTCCATTCGGTTTTACGCCCGCTCTTTTGAGCGGGCGTTTTTTTTGCCCAGGATTTTGGCGACAACGGAAAAAACGAAGCCGCGAATCGAGCGCGCACCGTTGCGCCTGATTTCCCGGCACGAGCGCGGCCATCCATTGAGCTGCCCGGTGGCGACTCGCGGACTATTTTTCGGTGCGACCAAGATCGTGCTTGAGATATTCCGGCGCGGTCCAACTCTGGACCCTCTTTTCGTTTGGTTCATGCGCGTTGTCGGCTCGGCCGATGCACGCTTTTCCGCCGCGAAGCCGCTCTGAAGCGGAGGTTTCGCGAGACTCGCCACTTTTAGCCAAAAAGTTCTTGCCGACTTTTCGGTGCAAAGTAGCGTTCACCTCTTTTCGTTAATTTTCACTCGTAAGTATCACTCTCTTCGTATGCCGACCATCAATCAACTCGTGCGCAAAGGCCGTAGCAAGGTGCGCACCAAGTCGAAGTCGCCGGCGCTGGCAGGCAACCCCTTCCGGCGCGGCGTCTGCGTGCAGGTCATGACCCGAACCCCGAAGAAGCCGAACTCGGCCATCCGCAAAGTCGCGAAGGTTCGCCTCACCAACGGCAACGAGGTGATTTCCTACATTCCCGACGAGGGCCACAATCTCCAGGAGCATTCCATCGTGCTCGTCCGCGGTGGCCGCGTGAAGGATTTGCCCGGCGTTCGTTACCACATCGTTCGCGGCACCCTCGACGCCACCGGCGTCGAGAAGCGCCGTCGTTCCCGTTCCAAGTACGGCGTCAAGCGCCCGAAGGCCGCCAAGTAAGCCTCGTTTTTTTTCTAACCGATTTCGCCATGTCACGTCGTCACAGAGCTGAGAAGCGCCAGGTCGTCCCCGATGCCCGTTACAAGAGCCCGCTCGTCGCGCACTTGGTCAACGTCATCATGAAGAGCGGCAAGAAGAACATCGCCCAGCGCATCGTCTACGGCGCGTTCGAGAAGATGTCCGAGAAGCTCGAGAAGGGCGATCCGGTTGATCTCATGTTGGGCGCGCTGGAGAACGCCCGCCCGCGCCTCGAGGTTAAGAGCCGCCGGGTCGGTGGCGCCACCTATCAGGTGCCCGTTGAAATTTCGTTCGAGCGTCAGGAGTCCCTCGCATTGCGCTGGATCGTCGACGCTGCCGGGAACCGCAAGGGCATGCCAATGAAGGAGGCCCTGGCGGCCGAGCTCATTGACGCTTACAACAACCCGGGCTCGGTCGTGAAGAAGAAGGAAGACACCCACAAGATGGCTCAGGCCAATCGCGCCTTCGCCCACCTCCGCTGGTAACCAGTCCAGCCCCTGCCCATGTCTGCCTCTGCCGCTCCGGCCATTACTGTCGTCACCGACAAGGCCAAGATTTCCCCGGTCAACTCGAAGGACCGTCCGTTCCCGCTCGAATGGACGCGTAACATTGGCATCGCTGCGCACATCGATGCCGGCAAGACGACCACGACCGAACGCATTCTTTTCTACTCCGGCGCCGTCCACAAGATGGGCGAAGTCCATGAGGGCACCACGGTGACCGACTGGATGGAGCAGGGGCGCGAGCGCGGGATCACAATCACCGCCGCCGCCATTTCCTGCGCGTGGAACGCCTCCTGGGGTCCCTGGCAGGGAATCAAACAGCGTATCAATATTATCGACACACCCGGCCACGTGGACTTCACGGCCGAGGTCGAGCGCTCGCTCCGTGTGCTCGACGGCGCGGTCGCGGTCTTCTGCGCCGTGGCCGGGGTGCAGCCCCAGTCCGAGACGGTGTGGCGCCAGGCCAACAAGTATAAAGTGCCGCGCGTCGCGTTCATCAACAAGATGGATCGCACCGGGGCCGACTTCTTCCGTGCCGTTTCGGAAATGCGCGAGAAGCTCAAAGCCAACGCCCATCCCATTTTCCTGCCGATCGGCAAGGAGGAGAACTTCACGGGTCTCGTCGACTTGGTGCAGAACATAGCCTACATTTTCGACGACACGACCGATCCGCTCGGCATGACCCCGGTGACCCGCGAGGTGCCGGACGATATGAAGGCGCAGACGAAGGAATACCGCGACAAGCTGATCGAGGCGGTTTCGGACTTCGACGATGTCATCGCGGAGAAGTATCTCAACGGCGAGGAAATCGGGGTCGAGCAGCTCATGCTCGGCGTCCGCAAGGCGACCATTTCGCTCCAGTTCACGGGCGTCATCCCCGGTTCCGCTTTCAAGAAGAAGGGCGTGCAGCGCCTGTTGGATTGCGTCGTCAACTACCTGCCCAGCCCGATCGACGTGCCGCCGATGATCGGCCAGGACAGCGATGGCAAGCCGGTCGAGGCGGTCGTCAACGACAAGGCAAAGATGGCCGGCCTGGCCTTCAAGCTCTGGACCGACCCGTTCGTTGGCAAGCTGGTGTTCTTCCGCGTCTATACCGGATCCCTGCCGCGTGGCATGCCGGTCTATAATCCGCGCACCCGCCGCACCGAGCGCGTCTCGCGCCTCGTGCTGATGCGCGCGATCGAGCGCGAGGAAATCGATTTGGCCTACGCGGGCGACATCTGCGCTGTGGTGGGAGTGAAGGACGTGATCACCGGTGATACGCTGTGTGACGAGGATTTTGATATTCGTCTTGAGCCGCCGTCCTTCCCGGAGCCGGTCATCTCGATGTCGATCGAGCCCAACTCCAAGGCCGACCAGGAAAAGATGGGCGCCGCACTGCAGCGCCTCGTGGCCGAGGATCCGACCCTCCGCGTCAAGACGGACCAGGACACCGGCCAGACCATCCTCGCGGGGATGGGCGAGCTTCACCTGGACATCATCCGCGATCGGATGAAGCGCGAGTTCAAGGTCGAGGCCACCGCGGGCAAGCCGCAGATCGCGTACCGCGAAACGATTCTCAAGGCCGCGGACGGCGAAGGTAAGTTCATCCGGCAGTCGGGCGGCAAGGGCCAGTACGGCCACGTGGTGATCAAGCTCGAGCCGAATGTGAAGGGGAAGGGCATCGAGGTCATCAACGAGACCGTCGGCGGCTCGATCCCGAAGGAATTCATCAAGCCGTCCACGGAAGGCATCATGGAAGGCTGCAACAACGGCGTCGTCGCGGGTTTCCCCGTCGTCGATGTCATCGTGCGCATTCTCGATGGTTCCTTCCACGAAGTCGACTCGTCGGAAATGGCGTTCAAGATGGCCGGCATCTTCGCGTTCAAGGACGCGATGAAAAAGGCAACCCCGATCCTGGGCGAAGCCATCATGGGCGTCGAGGGCACCACGCCCGAGGAATATCAAGGCGAGCTGATCGGCGACATC
>JBKJRG010000326.1:0-3181 GCA_046594805.1 Opitutaceae bacterium
GCGAAGAAGCGCCGGCCTGGCGCGTGCGCGTCGTCAACGTGACCGACCTTCAGGTGCTCGGCATTCCGCAGAAGTATCCGCACGGTCTCGATGAAGCCCGCTTCCAACGATTGTTCCCCCTGGGCTGTCCCGTTGTCTTCAACTTCCACGGCTACACCGCCGCCATCAAACAACTGCTGTGGGAACGCCCACAGAACGAGCGCTTCGACGTGAACGGCTATCGCGAGGAGGGCACGACCACCACGCCCTTCGACATGCAGGTGCGCAACAAAACCAGCCGCTGGCATCTGGTCATCCAGACGGCGGAAAAGCTCGCCGCGCGCAACCCACGCATGGCCGCGCTCGCCGAAGAATTGATTCGCAAATACGAAGGCAAGCTCGGCGAGCACCACGCTTACGTCCGCGCGACGAGCATTGATCCGCCGGAAATTCTCAACTGGCGCTGGAAGGCGCGCTGAACCGGTCGCGTGAACATTCTCGTCCTCAACAGCGGCAGTGCGACGCTCAAGCTGGATGTGCTGGAAATCCCGCCAGCCGCCGGTCGGGCGCGGCGCATGGCTCAAGCGCGCGTGGAGCAATTCGGCTCTGCCGCGAGCGTCCATTTCTCCATCGCCGAGGGGCGCACGTTGAAAGAGCCGAGAACAGTTCCCGACCACGCCGCCGCGCTGCACTTGTTCCTCGATTGGTTGCGCCGCGAGCATGGCGAACCACTGGACATCGCCGCCGTGGGCCATCGCGTGGTGCATGGCGGCTCGAAGTTCAGCGCGTCCACGCTGCTCACGCCGGAGGCGCTGTCCGAGTTGGAGTCATTGAACGCCCTCGCCCCGCTGCACAATCCGCCGGCGCTGGCCGGCATCCGCGCGGCCCGCGTCGTCTTCGGTCCGGACGTGCCGATGGTGGCCGTGTTCGACACCACGTTTCACCGCACGCTGCCCGAACACGCCGCCACTTACGCGCTGCCGCGGGAACTCGCGCGGCGCCACGGCATCCGCCGCTACGGCTTCCACGGCCTCGCGCACGAATCCATGCTGCGTCGCTACTCCGAATTGGCCGGAGTGCCGATGGCGCAAGCTAACCTCATCACGGTGCAACTGGGCGGCGGCTGCTCGGTCACGGCCATTCGTGAAGGCCGCTCGGTGGACACCTCGATGGGCTTCACTCCCGTCGAAGGACTGATGATGGCCACGCGCGCCGGGGACATTGACGCCGGTGTGGTGACGACGCTCTTGCGCCAAGAAAATCTCTCGCCAGCGGCGCTGGAAGACCTGCTCAACCGCCAATGCGGACTGCTCGGCGTGTCGGGCCGCTCCGCCGACATGCGCGAGTTGCTCGCCGTCGCGCCAGATGATGCACACGCGGCGCTGGCCGTGGAAATGTTTTGCTACCGCGTGAGCAAATACGTGGGCGCGTTCCTGGCCGCGCTGGGTGGCGCGCAAGCCGTCGTCTTCGGCGGCGGCATTGGCGAGAAAAGCCCGCTCATCCGCGCGCGTATTTGCAAACGCCTGGAGTGGTTCGGCCTGCGCCTAGACGCGGCCAAAAACGCCGCCGCAGTCGGCGCCGATGCTTGCGTCACCGACAACACCGGTCGCCTTCAAGCATGGGTCATCGCGGTGGACGAGTCCGTGTTGGTGGCAGAGCAAACCGCGGCGGAAAGCGGAAAAAAGATTCGCTTCGCCCGAGGCTGCGGCAAGCACGCATTTTCGCCATGACCACCGTCGCCTTTTTCGACACCAAACCCTATGACCGCGCCTATTTCGAGCGCGCTGCGGGCGCGGACAAAATCCGCTGTCAGTTCCACGAGTTTCGCCTGTCCAGCGAAACGGCCAGCACCGCGAGCGGCGCGACGGCTGTCTGCGTGTTCGTCAACGACCGGTTGGACGCGCCGTGCCTCGAAGCATTGCAGCGCGCAGGCGTGCGGCTGGTCGCGTTACGATGCGCCGGTTTCAACAATGTGGACTTGAACGCCGCGAAGGCGCTGGCCCTGCCGGTCGTCCGCGTGCCGGCGTATTCGCCACACGCTGTCGCCGAACACACCGTTGGACTGTTGCTGACGCTCAACCGGAAGATTCATCGCGCCTACAACCGCGTCCGTGAACACAACTTTTCCCTCAACGGCCTGGTTGGATTCGACATCTGCGGCAAGACCGTCGGCGTGGTCGGAACCGGGAGGATCGGCCGCATCGCAGCGCAGATTTTCCGCGGCTTCGAAGCGAAGGTCATCGCTTACGACCCGTTTCCGTCGCTGGACTGGGCGAAAGAGCGCGGCGTGACCTACACCAACTTCGACACCGTTCTCGCTTCAAGCGACATCCTCACGCTGCATCTGCCGCTCACGCCCGATACACATCACTTGCTCAAAGAGCGCACGCTGGCCCGGCTCAAGCGCGGCGCCTTCGTCCTCAATACCAGCCGGGGCAAGCTCATCGACAGCTCCGCGCTCATCCAGCATCTCAAGAGCGGCCACCTCGGCGGCGTCGCGCTCGACGTGTATGAGGAGGAGGAAGGCATTTTCTTCGAGGACCATTCGAGCAGCGTGCTGCAAGACGATGAGTTGAACCTGTTGCTCTCGTTCCCCAATGTGCTCATCACGGCGCACCAGGCGTTCCTCACGCACGAGGCGTTGAGCGAAATCGCCCGCGTGACGACGGAGAACATTTTGAAACTAAGCGCCGGCGAACCGTTCCTGCCGGCAACCCTCCTCACCGAGGCCGTCACCCTCACCGGGCGAAGCGACATCCCCGACTCGCCGAAGGCGCAAGTATGACTGAACAACTTCTCATTTGGATTGGTTTCGGCGTCTTCGTGCTGGCGATGCTGGCGCTGGACCTCGGCGTCTTCCATCGCAAGACGCACACTGTCGGCATGAAGGAGGCGCTGACCTGGAGCGCGGTGTGGATCGCGCTGGCATTGCTGTTCAACGCGGGCATCTGGCACTGGCGTGGCCATGACAAGGGATTGGAGTTCCTCACCGGCTACGTGGTGGAACTGTCCTTGAGCGTGGACAACCTCTTCGTCTTCCTCCTCATCTTCGGCTACTTCAAAGTGCCCGCGCAGTATCAGCACAAAGTCCTGTTCTGGGGCATCCTCGGGGCGCTGGTCATGCGCGCGGTGTTCATCGGCGCGGGCATCGCCCTGATTGAGAAGTTCCATTGGATCATCTACGTCTTCGGCGCGATCCTCG
>JBKJRG010000383.1:0-2877 GCA_046594805.1 Opitutaceae bacterium
GAGTCGCCGCTGCCGGCATTCAATCGGAAAGCCCCGAGGCGCTCCGCCACCGCCGCCAGCGCAGTCGATGCGATACTTCCGTCCCAGCCATTGTTCTGCGCAATGACCCGACCGGATTGATCAAACAACTGCACCCGCGCGGACGACACGGCGCCATTCACGCCGAAGGCCGCCAGACCAGGACCGACGGCCCGCACAAGCACCTGCTTCGGACCCGTACCGGTCACCACGAAGCCGGCAATCGCGGCGCGATTGGGGTCGTTCGCGAACACGCGCAGGCGTGACGATAGATTGGCGAGCCGGTCGCGATGAGCGGATTTCGGCTGCGAAGTGCTCTCCTCCTCCGTTTCGAATTCGTAGTCTTTCAACGTGGCCGAAGCCGGTGTGCCGTTCGCGAGAAATGCGCGCAATACGACGGCGCCACGGTTTTTCGGGGTGAGCACATTGCCTGACAGCGTGGCGTTGCCGCTCACGAGCACCCACGTGATGGGCTGTCCGGCAGCGTTGGTCGCCGGCAAGGTGTAGGGCTGCCCGGGCACGAGGCCGTTGCCGCGTTTTAACTTCGTTACCGGCCCTTTGCCCGGCTCGGTGCTCGAGCCGGCGAGGATTACTCCCATAAGCGGATTTACGGGCCACGGGATCGTCAGCGCCGTCGCGTCGAGTGCCGTACCGCTCGCGCCGCGAATGCTCGCACCGGCGGGAAGCTGGATGCTCGTGCCAAGCACGATGCCGCTGGGCGCAACGTCGCCATTTTGCACCACATAAGTAAACGTCAGCGTCGACGTGCCGCTGCCCGAGGCATACGTGACCCGACCGGAAGTCGTGCTCGAACTCACGCCGTCCGCGCCGGAACGTGCGGCCAAGGTGAAATACGGCCGCGTGTCGGTGGCGCCACTCGCCGGCGCAACGGTGACTGGTCCGCTAAACGTCACGGTGAACGTGAGCGTCTGACCGGCCACGTAGGTGCCGTTGGCCGGCGGCGTCGCACTGATGACACGCGTGGCAACACCGGCCGGCGTGACGGTGAGCACGAGGGTGCGGCTGTCGCTGCCGGAGGCGTTCGACGAGCCAATCGTGATGTTATAGATTCCCGCGGCCGCGACCGACCCGCTAATCGTGGGCGAGGTGAACGTTAGGCCCGTGGGCAATCCGGTCGCCGTGTAGGTCGTGGGCGAATTGCTCGCGACAATCGTGTACGTGAACGGCGCGCCCGCGGCGACCGAGGCGGTCAGGGGGCTCGATATCACGGGCGCCGAGGGCGGCGTGACGGTGAGCACGAGGGTGCGGCTGTCGCTGCTGGAGGCGTTCGTCGCGCCAATCGTGATGTTGTAGATTCCCGCGGCCGCGACCGAACCGCTAATCGTGGGCGAGGTGAACGTGAGGCCCGTGGGCAATCCGGTTGCCGTGTAGGTTGTGGGCGAATTGCTCGCGACGATCGTATACGTGAACGGCGCACCCGGCGCGACCGAGGCGGTCAGCGAGCTGGATATTACCGGCGCCGAGCCCGCGACCGATCCGGGAGTAAAGGTGCGCGAGGCCGCGGCGTTTCCGCCGGCTAACCAGTGCGTCGACGTGTCGCGAATATTTGCGGTAGCTCCACCCACCAGCGTGACCGAAACCGGCGCGGTCCCCGTAAATGTCACCGGGATGGTCCAGGTGGTGCCTGAACCGCTGACGGTGCCAAGGGTGGCAGCACCGTTGACGATGAAATCGTCGGCGCTCACGCCGGTCACCGCCTCGTTGAAGACGAGGGTCAGATTCGCCGGCGATATGATCGACCCGGATGGCGCGGTGAAGCTCGTGACGCTTGGAATCGTCATATCGGCCGGCGGCGCGTTGTTGACCGGGTAGGCGATCGTGGCGGCGACGCCACGACCGGCGAATGCGTTTGCGGCCGCATCGACAATCCCGGTGCCGCTCGACTTGATCGCCATCTGCAGCGAGCCGGCCGTGCCAGTGTAGCTAAACGCGACCGCGTAGCTGGCGGCCGTCGCTCCCGGTGTGACGCCGGTAATCGTCGCGGTGGCATTCGGCGTGGTGTTCATCGCGAAGTCGGCGGCATCGACGCCCGTGACCGGCTCGCTGAAGGTGATGAGCATTCGCGCCGTCGTCGCCGTCACGACACTCAAATCGAGCTCGAACGTCGTGACGGTTGGCGCGGTCGTATCTGTGCCCGTCTGGCCAAACGCGGGGGGAGTGCCGAACGTCGCAAGCAGAATCGCCGACAGGCAGGCCATCGGGAAAGCGCACCCGCGTGCACCAATCCGGGAGAGCCGCCGTTGCTGGGATGCGTCCGCGCTGGGCGCGCAGAACCGTGGAAACCATTTTTTGTTTAGCATCATGAATGCAACCTTACTGCATGTTCGGCGTGCTCGAAGCGGGGTTATCACCCACTAGATTCGATGGAACAAGCGGACGATTTTTCGACTGACGGAGTTCCGCTGTCCGAAGCCACGGACGCCACGGGAAATACCGCTGCCGCTGCCGATCTTCTCACTGAAGCGGCGGAACAACGGGGTTGTTAAATATCCGTGTTAAATAGCCGCTCGGCAGTCGCTCGCCGGCAAATGTCACTTTCCTCGACCCGACCCCCTCGGCGGCCTCGGGCAGGAACTACGGCTTGGGCAGGATTTTTTGAGTGGGGTCAGCTTCGCGGGCCGGGATGTCCATGGGGAGGGCGAAGCGCTCGGGATTTTCCGTGATGATGCGGATATTTTTGTAGCGAATAAGATTCTTCTCCTGCGCGGCGTCGCCCGTTGAAGGGAAGGAGTGGATCTTCAACGCGAGGTAGCCGCGGCTGTATTTGTCGTGAAGGAGGTGCGCGGTGGGGATGCCGTTGACCCAGACTTTGAGTTCGCGGCCGAGGGCTTCGATGCG
>JBKJRG010000399.1:0-2865 GCA_046594805.1 Opitutaceae bacterium
CGCCGCTCCAGGCGGTGGGTCCGATGCCGCGCGGCGCGAGCAAGGCCAGCGTGAACTCACCGTGTCCGACTTGGGCGAGCAGCGCGCGGTACGCTTCCGCGCCGCCCGGCGTCGCGCGGCTGTCCGGCGGCATCGGCGCGGGCCACAGGTAGGCGGCGGCGCCCATGAGATTGGCGCACCCGCGCTCATCCAGCACATGCAGCCGGACCGGTTGGTCGCGCGCATCGCCTTTCGAGAAAACAAACAGCGGCAGACGAACGCCGGCGCCCGTCGTATACTCCCACGTCGTCAGGGTGATTTCGCCGTGCGTCACGCGCCCAATCCGTTCGGGCTGCAATGGCTCGGATGAGGCGGGCCAGCCAGCAAAGGATTTTTCGAGCAGCGCCTGTCGCCAGGCCGCGCTTTCTTTCCGCCATTCCTCCACGTTCGCCGGAATCGCAGGCTTCGCCATCGGCACGAACGTCTCGTGAATCCGGGTCGTGCGCTGATCGGCGGGCAGGGTCGTGAACACTTTCAGTTGCGGCGCGGCAAACAGCTTCGTGGCCGGCACGCTAATCAACGGATCCTCGCCCTTGAGGAAGCGGTTGAACCAGCGGAACGCGGGCAGTTGCAAATCCTGCGTGTCCTGGTGCGGCCCCTCCGTGATGAGGAGGCCGAGTTTGTCGGCCGCGCCGTACAGCCGATAAATCGCCGCGACCTCGGTGTGCAGCCGCATCACGCCGTCGAGGGGAAAAATCCGGTCCTTGTCGGAGTTCGCAATCAGCAGCGGACGCGGCGCGAGGAGTGCCGCCACCTTGGCCGGGTCCCAGCGATAGGTGTTCACCATGAACATGCAGTCGCAGTGGCCGGTGACGCATCCGTCCACGACGTAATTGTGCAGGTCCGTGATGCCCGCGACCGGCACCGCCACTTTCACGCGTTCGTCGAGCGCGGCGGTCCACCAGGTGTAGCTGCCACCGCCGGAGCGGCCGGTCATGCCGAGCTTCCCGCCATCCACTTCCGACCGCGACTGCAGGTAATCGAGCGCGCGAATCGAGTTCCATGCCTCGACGCCCGCCGGGGTGTAGCCGCGCGCATTCCACCACCACATGCCCTGGCGATACGTGCCATGATGCTCGCCCTCGAGTTCCCCGAGCTCGATCGTGTCGATCAGGAGGCAGACATAGCCATGGCGGGCGTACCAGGCGCCGTGGTGCTGGTAGTGCGCCTTCGCGCCAAAGCTAACGCCGGCCGTTTTCACGTTGGCGTGGCCGCAAACGTAGAGGATGGCGGGCGCTTGGCCGGCGAGTTGCTTCGGCACGTACAGGTTGGCGGTCACGTACAGGCCGGGCATCGACTGAAAATGGAGCTTCTCCACGTGGAATTCCGGGTGCTCCTCCCGGCCGGTGACGACCGCATGGAGCGCGGTCTTTTCCGGAAAGGGCGCGAGACCGAGCATTTCGCGCAACTGCTCGCGATGAGTTTCGCGCGCGCGCGTCCAGTCCTCGAGCGTCTTGATGCCGGCGAACGAGCCGTCGTGCACGCGCTGCGTTTCCTGGCGGAAATAATCGGCGAGCGCGCGGTCGGCGGAGGTTTCGGCGGCGGCCGAGAGAAGGGCGATGCCGCCGGTCGCCAGCGCGGCGACGCATGCGCGAAGGAAGCGAAATGATTTCACACGGGAAATACGAAGTCGTCTGCCCGGGCCTGTCGACCGGAATGACAGCAATGCCCCTGATATGATCTCGTCACTACATGGCCGGCGGCGGGGCGGTTTCCCAACCGCCCGAGTGCACGATGAATCCATTTCGGCGGTTGGGAAACCGCCGCTCCGTCCACGCTGCCGGCGCCACATCCGCCAGCGGGCATCGTCACGCTTTTTTCGGGTTTTGTTTCCCGCCCGGAGGTGACCGGAGCGCACGCGAAGACGCGAAGGCGCGAAGCAATCCTGCCTGCTTCGCGGTCTTCGCGCCTTCGCGCCTTCGCGTGAGCCAGGTATTCAGCTTCAGCCGGCTGGTAATTAATCCGGTCTGGGGATCCAAGCCCGGATATTTATCCGCAGAGAACCCAACGCGGCGACGCCGCCACCAAACTCCAACCTCAATCCATTTTACAGAAGGCAACGAAGGAAACAAAGGGCGCGGACACCTCCGAGTCTTTGTTCTCTTTGTTCTCTTCGGTAAAAATTCAGCGGTCGAAAATACACGCAAGAAAACAACCCACTCAGAGATAGTGAACAAAGAGCGCAGAAATTTCCGAAATATCCGTTTTGAATCACGCGTCGCGTGACTAATAACGCTTGACGTGACTAACGAGAAAGCACGATCTGCTTTCCGTTACCGATGATCCTCTCGTTCGCAGACAAGCCCACCGAGAAACTTTGGAAGGGCACCAAGCCGCGTGAACTGCCACCCACCATTCTAAAAACCGCTCACAGAAAACTCTCTCAACTCGACCAGTCCGCCCTCCTCGCTGATTTGCGCGTTCCGCCGGGCAACCGGCTTGAACTTCTCAAGGGCAACCGCGCCGGACAGCACAGCATCCGAGTCAACGACCAGTATCGCGTTTGCTTCCGCTGGGATGGGGCGAACGCCCACGACGTAGAAATCACCGATTACCATTAAACATGAGCAAGCACATCAACACTCACCCCGGCGAACTTCTGCTCGAGGACTTCCTGAAGCCGATGGGGATCACCCCTTACCGGCTGGCAAAAGAAGCCCGGCTTCCGAACCAGCGGGTGCATGAGATCATCCACGGGCGCCGGAGTATCACCGCCGAGACCGACCTTCGGCTCTGCACTTATTTCGGATTGTCTCCCGGCTACTGGCTGCGCGGCCAGATCGCCTACGATCTGCGCGAAGCGATGCACAAACTGGGCAAGAAAAT
>JBKJRG010000443.1:0-3911 GCA_046594805.1 Opitutaceae bacterium
CCGACAGCGCGAGCCGCGCCACTGCTTGGTAATCCCCAAAGCCCAGCGCGTTCTTTGTCGCGAGCGCCTTGATGGCATCCTCGATCGCGGTGTCGCTGGAAAAATCCGCCGTGCCGACCATCTCGATCAGTTCGACCAGTCGCGCCTTCGGATCGCCTTTGCCCATCACCTTGTCGCGCACCTTCGCATCCACCGCGAACTCCTCCGTGAAAAAATACCCCGTGTAGGCCGGCAGTTCTTCGACCCCCTTGATCTTCGGTTGGCTGAGCAACATCACCTCGCGGAAATACCCCGCCTCCGCCGCGAGCGCCGCCTTCGCGACCGCACTCTCCGTCTGCTTCGCGAAATAATCCCGCGCCAACGCCACGAACGTGTCCGCCGGCTGCTCGAGCAGGTAGAGCATGTTCATGTGCGCGAGTTTCTTGTCGTCGAAGCGCGCGTTGCTCTGGTTGACGCCCGGCAGGTCGAACAGCCGGATGATCTCCGCGATGGGCATCTTCTCCCGGTCGTCGCCCGGGTTCCAACCGAGCAACGACAGGAAGTTCACCAGTGCCTCCGGCAAATAGCCGCGGCGCTGATACTCCTCGATCAGCGCGCCCTGGTCGCGCTTCGACATTTTCCCCGGACCATTTTGCTTCAGGATCAATGGAATGTGCGCAAAAGCGGGAGGCTTCATTCCGAAACCTTCATAGAGTTGCACGTGCTTGCTCGTGTTCGAGAGATGGTCCTCGCCGCGAATGATGTGCGTCACATTCATCGTGATGTCGTCGACCACGTTCACCAAGTGAAAGACCGGATTGCCGTCGGAGCGGACGATGACGAAATCCTCGTCCTCCATCCGCTCCACCCGCCCGCGAATCTGATCCTCGATCACGACGGGCGGCAGCTTGATCTTGGTGACGGTTTTCTTGCGGTGCTCATCGAAAACCTCGTGACGCTCACCCAGCAGCTTGAACCAGATGGCACCGTTCTTCTCGTAGGCGCGGCCGCGCTCCATCAGTTTCCTGACCTGCTCCTGGTAGATCGCGCCGCGCTCGCTTTGCCGGTAGGGGCCAAAATCGCCGCCACCGTTTTTTCCCACCCGGGGACCCTCGTCCCAGTTCAACCCGAGCCACGCGAGGCTGTCGTAAATCAAATTGAGAAAGGCCTCGCTGTTGCGCTCCTTGTCCGTGTCCTCAATCCGCAGGATGAACGTACCCCCGGTATGACGAGCATACAGCCAGTTGAAGAGCGCGGTGCGGGCGCTGCCGATATGGAAGAAACCCGTGGGGCTGGGAGCGAAACGGACGCGGACTTGAGACATGAGACGATGGAAAAACTGCGGATGCGATTTGAGTAACCGCGCAGCAAGAACCAAGGCGTGACCGCTGTCAAAGCCGGGAGCAGCGCAGGCGTCTCGCCTGCCTCGAAGTGGCTGCGGCTTCCAGCCGCAGATTGTTCGGATTCTGCGGCTGGAAGCCGCAGCCACGATGAATAGCATCGATCCCCACGTGTTCGCCGCTCGCCTCCAGGCCGCGGCCATCGCCGCCGGTCTCCGGGTGGAATCGTATGGTGATATCACGGGCGTGCCTTTGTTGGCGCTGACCAGGCGCTCGCCCGGGCTGCGTCCGCGGGTCTATCTTTCCGCGGGAATTCATGGCGATGAACCCGCCCCGCCGCTGGCACTGCTGGAGCTAATCGAGCGGGGTGTACTCGATGCGCGAGCGACTTGGTTTCTGTGTCCGCTGCTCAATCCATTGGGCTTCCTGCGTCGCACGCGGGAAAATGCGGACGGAGTTGATCTCAACCGCGACTACAAGACGCTGCGTTCCCTCGAAATCCAAGCGCATGCCCGCTGGCTGCAACGCCAGCCCAACTTCGACCTCGCGCTCTGCCTGCACGAAGACTGGGAGGCGCGGGGTTATTATCTCTACGAGTTGAATCCCGGCCTCCGGCCAAGCCTTGCCCGGGCCATGCTGACCGCGGCGGCGGGATTCTGCCCGCTGGAAAGCGCCACGACGATCGATGGCCGTCCCATTGCCGAGCCGGCCATCATCCGCCCGATCGCCGATCCGCAGTTGCGCGAAACATGGCCGGAATCGATTTACCTGCGCGCGCATCACACGCAGCTGGGCTATACGATTGAATCGCCGTCGGCGCTGCCGCTTTCCGCGCGAGTCGCCGCGCACTGCGCCGCCATCGAGGCGGGGGTGGCCGGCCTGTAACCCTCCGGGTGGAGCGGCCGGGATGCACGTCCGTGTTCTCGTCGCTGCGCTCACGCGCCGGGCAACATCGGCCTTGCCACGTCCAGACTGTGTTTCGCACAGAAGGCCATCATGTCCAGAGCAAGCGGCGCGCTGAACACATGCTCCAGCCCTGCCGGTCGCAAATCGATCCCCGCGCAATGCAACGCCTGCCGTTGCAGCAGCAGTCGGGCCGCGAGAGCCTCGGTCCACCCGTGATCGATGAAGTCGAGGTAGAGCCGCGCATCCGGGCCGTAGATTTTGTCACCTACGAGCGAATGCCCCAGCCACTGCGCATGGGCGCGAATCTGGTGCTTGCGGCCCGTCTCAGTGACGACGCGCGCCAGCGTGAAACCATTCGCGCGGGCGAGCGGCCCAAAATGGGTGGTCGCGGTTTGCCCCTGCCCGTGAGGCACGACGGCTGATTTAATGAAGACCGGGCTGTTGACATCGTCACCGAGCGGCTGGTTCACCGTCACCGGACCCGCCAGCTCGCCGCTCAACACCGCGAGATACGTCTTCCCGATCTTGTGCTGTTGCATGGCGACCTGCAGCCGGCTCGCCATTTTTGCGTCCTTCGCCAACACCACCACGCCGCTCGTTTCGCGATCGAGCCGGAACACCAGGTGGACCGTCGGCAATTGCGCGTATTCGCGCAGCGCGCCGACCAAGCTCGACCACGGCCCGGCCTTCGAGGGGTGGCAGACCACGTCACCTGGTTTGTTCACGACGAGCAGCCGCTCATCCTCATGCACAATCCACTCCGGCACCTCTGTGGCCGCAATCATCCGGACCGGGCCTTGTTCCTTCGGACGCCGGGGCCAGGCGCAGGCCCGACGGGAAAACACGTCGTCCGGTTCGGTGGGCCCGTCGGCGTTCACGTCCGCTCCGGCTTCTGCCGGAACCGTCCCAGGATCTTCGCCCCGATGCGCGTCGCCAGTGGCTTCGGCAGTTTCGAACCTAAAAAGGTATAGAGCTTGTTCTTCCAACCCGGGACAACCTGACTGCGCCCATCGGCCAGCGCTTGGTACGCGATGTGCACCACGTCATCCGTGGTCATCGCCAGCGAAGAAAGCGCGGCCCCGTCGCCCCAGCCTGCCTCCCGGAAAAAGGAGGTCGTGGTGGTACCGGGGCAAACGGCCAGCGCGTGCACGCCGGTGCCGCGCAGTTCCTCGTTCAGCGCCAGGGTCCAGTGGAGGACAAAGGCCTTGCTGGCGCCATACGTGGCGGCGAAGGCCATGGGCTGGAACGCCACGGTCGATGCCACGTTCAGGATGGCGCCGCCCCGCGTCTTCAACAGCGGCAGCAGGATTCCCGTAAGGTGCACCACTGCCCGCACATTAACATCGATCATCTCGAGTTGCCGGGCGAGGTCCGGCCGCGGGAACCGGCCGAAGGCGCCGAAGCCACTGTTGTTGATCAACAGGAGTTTTCCCGTGGGCTGGCGTCGGGAGAGTACCGACTGCACCTCCGCCGCGACCCGCTCGATTTCGTCCGGCCGCGAAAGGTCGCAAGGGAAATGGTTCAAAGTTTTCTGCGCATTAGGAAAAATATTTTCCGGGGGCGGACGCCGCGAGAGATTGCAAAAGACCAGGTCGGGGTTCAGCTTTGCCCCCAGCTCAATGAACGATTTTCCAATACCGGAAGATCCGCCCGTGAGGACGACGGTGGAGAAGGATTGGAGCGCTT
>JBKJRG010000741.1:0-2785 GCA_046594805.1 Opitutaceae bacterium
TGACGCCATTCGGCTGGAGAAGCGAAGCGATCGCCGGTGCCAGTTGCGATGGAGGTTTTTCTGGTAGCGCGCCCGTCTTCGGTTGCGCAATTGCCACGGGCGCAAACACGATCAGGCAGAGAACTATTGGAACCGCTCTTGGAACCAAACCTTTGGAACTCCTGGAACCTTAGGGACTTCTGGAACCTTAATACGCGAACGTCCCAAAGAAGGCAGACCTTTTGTCCGGCGCGGACCACTTCGTACCGAGTCCTTCACCTGCGAAGGAATGCGCCTCTGCTACGCCCATCGCTGATTGCGTGAGCGCGGTGAATGGCTTGAACCATTGCATCGCGCCGCAGCTCGGGTCGTGTCTCATCTCTTTGTTGACGGTGAGCTGCATGCCCTGGTCGGGCACGCTGACCTCGACGTGGTGTCGCGAGGCCGCAAACCTGATCCGCGCCGTCTCGACCCGCACTACTTCGGTGATCAACCCGCGCGACAACTCGCGCACCAGACGCACCAGCGCGTCACGCTGCGCCGGCGTCGCCCACGGCTCGACGGTAATGATCGCTTTGACCGCCGACGGCGCTTCGCCGCCCATCTCGCGCATCCCGAGATTGCGATCGCCGGCCACCGCCGCGGCCACCGTCAGGCCGTCGAGCACCACGCCGTCGAACGAGCCGGAGGTGATCTTCCACGCCATAATCGCCTGCCGCCCCATGGTCTCCGCTTCGCTGTTCATGATGCAGCCGCCGGCAAACACTTCGGCCGTGCGGGCCTCGACATATTCCCCAACCACGCGATGCTCGTGGCGCGCGAAGACGGAATTCGTCAGGAGCGGTGCCAAGACAAGAGCAATCAGGATTTTCATGGACATTTCCCCTCCGGAGCGCCGCACCCGAGCACCCGAGCACCCAAGCACCCGAGCACCCGAGCACCCGAGCACCCGAGCACCCTTATTCACAGCATGCTCTTCCGGCCGCGTGTTTACAAGTCGTGGGATGAACGGATTCTCCGTCCGGCCCAAGCGCCCTCTGGGTGCACGTGCACCAGTAATGCGTCGCATCGTAGCGATCGTAAAACTTGAACTCATCCGGATCCGGCACAGTCATGACGTACATGCCCTTGTGCCGGAGATTCCCGCAATGCTGTTCGTTGACCAATGGCGACTGTGGTTTCGGTATTTCCATAAAGTCTCTGCGCCTGCTGCGGCCCTGGAGTCTCAGGCTCGCGAAGCCGCGAGAATCGCCCGCTTCACCGCTGTCCTGGCGATCTGAATCTTGTATTTGTTTCCGGTCATCGGCCGCGCACCCGCAACGGCGGCATTCGCGGCTTCGGTCGCGACCGCTTCGGTAATCGCCTTGCCCGCCAGCACGCGTTCGGCTGCCGGCACGCGCCACGGGATCGGCGCCACCGCGCCCATCACAATCCGCGCCGACTTCACCACTGAGCCGGCCATCACCAGGTTGACCGCCGCGGCCGCGAGCGGCCAGTCGTGCGACTGCTTGAAGCGCACTTCGTAGGTCGCGCTCTTCTGCCCCGGAGCCGGCAGCACGATGTGCGTCACGATCTCGTTGGGCTGCAGCACGGTCTCGCCGTAGAGATTTTGGTTCGGCATCTGGAAGAACTCGCCCGCGTCGATCTCCCGCGCGCCGTTCGGGCCGGCCACACGGAAACGGCCGCCGTAAGCGATCACCGGCACCGCCAGGCTCGACGGATGCACGATGTGGCAGGGCCCGTCGCCGAAAATCGCGTGGAACTGGTTCTCGCCTTCCACCGCGAAGCAGCGCGAGCCGCCCTTCTTCAGGCAGTTGAACTCCTCGTTGCGGAAGTACCAGCAACGCGGCCGCTGCATGATGTTGCCGCCGACCGTGCCGCTGTTGCGGATCTGCGGCGTGCCGACATGTTCCGCAGCGGCGGTCAGCGCCGGAAACAACTTGCGCGCCGCGGCGTGCGCGGCGAGGTCCACGATCTTCGTCGCCGCGCCAATCCGCAATCCGCCATCGGCGGTGGTGATTGTCGAATCAAGGCCCTTGGTCGAGACGATGCGATCCGGCGAGACGATGTAGTCCTTCATCAGCCCGAGCAGGTCCATGCCTCCGGCCATCGGCAACATCCGGCCGCGCTGCGCAGTGGCGAGCGCTGCGACCGCCTCTTTCTCGTTCGTCGCATTGACGTAGTCAAAGGCTTTCAATTCGTGCCTCCCGCCCGCTCGAGCTCGGTCAGTAGTTTGTCCGGGGTGATCGGAATGTGCCGCAGCGTCACGCCGGTCGCATTGCGAATCGCGTTCGCGACCGCGGCGGCGGTCGCCACCGCCGGCGGTTCGCCGATGCCAATCACGCCCCGCTCCGGCTGATCGACCAGCACCACATCGATCTCGGGAATGTCCGACTGCCCGGCCATGTGGTACCACTCCATGTTCGGGTTCACCATGTTCCCGGTGTTGCGATCGAGGATGCGCTCCTCGAACACCGCGTAGTTCAGGCCGCTGATGATGCCGCCGTAACACTGCGTCTCGGCGGTCTTCAAATCGACGATTAATCCGCAATCCTGCACGCAGACAATCTTCTTGACCTTGGTGATGCCGGTGTCGATGTCGACTTCGACCTCGGCGAATTGCACACCGCTGGTGCCGCCGGCCGACAGCCCGCGCTCCCATTGACCATCGACCGACACCGGGATGGTGCCGAGCATCTTGCAGGTGTCTCTCCACGAGATGGTGCGCGTTCCGGCAGTGATCGTGCCGACGCCGATCCTGAGGTCCGCCGCCGCAACACCGAGTTGCGGCGCGATGCGCTCGAAC
>JBKJRG010000832.1:0-4452 GCA_046594805.1 Opitutaceae bacterium
ACTCCAGGATTAATTGCGAGCCGAGGTCCTGCACCTCCAACCGACCCTCGCGCCACGCGTCGAGCGTCGTGACATCAGCGTCGTCCAGGAGCGCGATCGCCTCCGGCAGGATTTCGCTGCGCCGCCAGCGCCAGCCGCGGTCGTCCAGCTCGTCGAGCACCCGTTGCGGGCCTTCGGTCTGCAATCGCAGCCACACGGGCGCGCGCTGCAGTTGCGCCTGGAGCTCCGCCCCGACGAACACCTCAGTGCAATGCGCGCGAAACCACGCGGGCAGGAGCTCCGTTTTGTCGCCCGCCGGCGCCGCGCCTTGAACGAAGGCGGCCCGGAACGCGCTGGTGGCGGCCGTTTCGGCCGCGAGCCAGGCGACGCGGCGCACCGCCTCCGCGGGATCCGCATCGAGCCACGGTTCGATCCACGGCAGGTACCGCAGCGTCGTGTAGATGAGCTCGCGATAAAGCCGGCGGTCGCGTGACCCGAATTCGCGGTGACGCGAGAGCAGTGCCTGAATCCGCGCGGGCAGCGCCGGGTCACGGCGCCAGTGCGGTCGCACGGAGGCGATGAGCCGGAGGAAGGTGCGTTCCTGATTCGTGGTGACGCTCATGAAGGAAAACCGGAGACCGGAAACTGGAGGCCAGGAGGGAGCGGAAGGCGTGAGCCTTTCGTCGCAAACACGAAACGCTCACGCGTTCCGCTACCAGCGCAATCGCGGAGGAAGCTTTCCATACGGGTGGCCGACTTCCGGTTTCCGGTCTCCGGTTTCCGGTTTTCAGCCATCAGAACCGCACCGTGTCGATCTGCACGTTGAAACCGAAGCTGCTTTCGCGTCGGCGGCCCGAGTAAAGGCTGACCGTGTACGAAACGAGCCAGGTGTTGCCGATGTTGTGCGCGATGCCGTAGGCCTGCTCGTTGAAGCGGCGTTTCCGCGCGTCATAGTGCAGCCGCATTACTGCCTCGTAGGATTCCGTGAGCCGGACGCGCGCGTCGACCAGGTAATCCTCGATCTGGGCGCGGAGAAAATTGCTCGAGAACCGGACCGACCAGGCGGTGCCGTCGTGGATCGTGAGGGCGGAATTGAGCTCGCGCACGGCCAGGCTCTGCGGGGCGAAACTCTGGTAGAGATCGAATTGCAGCCAGCGCGCCGGCATCAGGCTGAGGTCGACGTGCGTTTCGGAAATGTCGCGTTCGCCCCGCGCCCGCCGGTAGCGGAAATCGTTCGCGAGGTTGAACACCACGAGATCCCTGACGCCGTGCACCGGATCGCGGGTTTGCAGCGTGTTATCCAGGCCCAGCCGCAGGGTGTTGGTCCCGCGCAGATCGTCGATATTGCGCGGATCCCCGAGTCCGAGGGGCTGGAGGTAGGTCGAGAAACTTTGCCGGTCGATTTGCGGGATGCGTCCGCGGCCCTTGTCCGCCTGCGGAATGTAACGGTAACTCGCGCGGGGCGTGAGCAAGTGGCGCAAGCCGTCGATTTTCCATTGCTCGTTGCGGTAGGCGAACGTCCCGCTCGAACGCAGCGCGGCGTCGAACCCGACTTCGCCGAGCGTGCGCGTGTAGTTGCCATTGCGGAGCGTGCCCTCGGTGTTGGCGTAATGCGTGACCCGTCCGCCCGCCACCGGCGTGAATGCCAGCCACTCGCGGGGGGCAATGGGGCGCTCGATGGCGTAATAGGCGTCGAGCCGATTGCTGCGGAGGGTCGGAGCCGTGATTGGATTCAGCGGTCCATCGGGGAGCGGGTCTTCGCGCAGGACCGCGGCGCTCGCCTGGAAACGCTGGTAGAAGCCGCTCCCCATCGCCAGGGGGAGAAGGTCGAACCGAATCTCGGGCAGCCGCTCCTGCACGCGATGAAATGAATTCGGCTGGAGCCGCGCGAAGGCGGACAGGAAATAATTCGGAGCCGCATAGTCCGCCTCGAGAAACGTGTCCGGGGTCTGGACCGGGAAAAAAGTGCGCGGCCGAAAATCGCGCACCACCTCGGAGTCTTTCCACCAGTTCAGCTGCGCGGAAAGGGTCAGGTTGCTGGCGAGCACCTGTCGGTGCTGCCACTCCGCGTATCCGCGATCCTCCGGGACGCGCCGCCCGATCAGGTCCGTGCCTTTGTCGCCGTGGTCGTTGATGTAGCCGGAACGAAAGTACCCGCGCAGCCTTTCCGGGTCCTCCGGGTCCTGGTAGCGGCCGGAGGGCCCCACCATGATGCCGCGGCTGGTGTAGACGCCGATTTCGCCGCCCACTCGCACGCCGGCGCTTACGGGCACGTGCACGCCCGCCTCCACCATCAGGCCGAGCGAGCGGCGGAAACCGCCCGCTACGGTCACCGCCCCCGCGAACGGCGCGGCGAGATCCTGTTGCACGCGCGGAAAGGGGAGAAAGCGCGCATTGCCCACCCCGGCCTGGGCGTTTTCGGAGCGCAGCCGCTTGCCGGGTGAATAGATCACCTGGTCAGCCGTGATGGTCGGCTGCCACGGGCCGGGCTCGCCGTAGGCGACTCGCGCCCGGCGGATCGTGATTTCCAGGGGAGTCCCGGTCGCGGACGCGCCTTCGGCGTAATAAGGAAAACTGCCGAGCCGGACATCTTCGGCGATGAACGAGCCGTCAGCCGCCTGGTACACGAGCTTGTCGGCGAGGAGCCGCGTGACGCCCCGCGTGAAGACGACGCGCCCCGTCGCGGTCGCCTTCTGCGGTCCGTACTCGAAGGTGATTTCGTCGGCGGTGAGCAGCAGCCCGGTGTCGCGCAGGATGGCGTTGCCCCTGGCCGTCGCGATTTTTTCGCCCGCGTCCACCACGTCGGCCTTCAACTCGGGCTGCGACTGGGCCCGCAGGGAAAGGGTGGAGCAGAGAAAAAAGAGAGGGAGCGCGTGACGGATCACGCGCGGAGCAAAGGCGCGGCGTGGAGCGCAGGCAAGCCCCACGGGGTGGGCGGCAGAAATCCGCGGAACAATCGTGGTGGTTTTGATCGCAGCGCGGGATTGGAAGGTGGGGGCGGCACTCCGAGCCGCCCTGGGGTTCCAGCGTGGGCATCGCCTTGGGATGCGAATGATCCGGAAACCCAGGCCGGCTCGGAGAGCCAGGCCCCACCTCGGACGAAGTTCCAATTTGAATTCGGACAAACAGAGTCTTCCCCCACCTGACTCACCGGAGGAATCCGGGGCATTCGCGACTAGACGCGGCCTTGCGCGTGGGGCACGTTGACGGCAGTCAATTCATCCTTCGCGTGATTATTTCGAAAACTGACCTGTCTGCGCTGCTCGAAGCCCGTCACGCGACGCCGCATTCCGTGCTGGGCATGCACCCTTTGACGCAGAAGAAGGTCAGCGGTGTCGTGGTGCGCGCGTTTCTCAGCGGCGCGACGGGTTGCGAGGTGATCGATTTGGGCACCGCGGGTCATCCGGCGTTTCCGCTCGCGCGGCTCGCGCCCGAGGGTTTGTTCGAGGCCTTTCTGCCCAAGCGCAAGGCAGTCTTCCGTTATCAGTTGCGGGCGACCTATCCCAGTGGCGAGCTGCGGCAGTTTTTCGATCCTTACTGTTTCCTGCCGACGCTCGGCGCCCAGGACCTCTATTTGTTCAACGAGGGCAACGAGCATCGCATTTACGACAAGCTGGGCGCGCATGTGCGGGAATTGGGCGGGGTGACCGGAGTTTCGTTTGCGGTGTGGGCGCCGGCGGCGACGCGCATTTCGGTCGTCGGCAACTTCAACCACTGGGATGGCCGCTATCACCCGATGCGCTCGCTCGGGGCGTCGGGCGTTTGGGAGCTTTTCATTCCGGGCCTGGGCGAAGGGGAACTCTACAAATTCGAAATTCGGGACCAGCGCGGCCATGTCCGGCTGAAAACGGATCCGTACGGGACGTATTTCGAGGGTCCGCCCAACAACGCGGCGATCGTCTTCGATCCGAAAAAATTGCAGTGGACGGACGACGCGTGGCTGGCGCAGCGCCAGAAGAACGCGGGGCAGCTCGACCGCCCGCTCTCGATTTATGAAGTGCATCTGGGATCCTGGAAACGAAAGCCGGAGGACGCGGACCGGCCGCTGACCTACCGCGAGCTGGCGAAGGAGCTGGCGGACTACGTGAACGAGATGGGTTTCACCCATGTTGAGGTGATGCCGCTGGCGGAGCATCCGTTCGATGGTTCGTGGGGTTACCAGGTGTCGGGTTTTTATGCGCCCACGCATCGTTTCGGTTCGCCGGTGGATTTCGGCTGGTTCGTGGATTACCTGCACTCCCGCGGCATCGGGGTAATCCTCGACTGGGTGCCGGCCCATTTCCCGCGCGACAGCTTCGCGCTGGCGGAATTTGACGGCACGCATCTTTACGAGCACGCCGATCCGCGGCAGGGCGCGCACATGGATTGGGGTACGCTGATTTTCAATTACGGGCGCAACGAAGTCCGCTGTTTCCTCGCGGCCAACGCGCTGGCCTGGTTCGAGCGCTACCACCTCGACGGGCTGCGGGTGGA
>JBKJRG010000894.1:0-7093 GCA_046594805.1 Opitutaceae bacterium
GCCGACTACGGCTGGCAGCTCAAGTCGAGCGGGGTCTCCGACGGCCGGCGGCGCCAGCGCGCGCACGTCAGCGTGATTCTCGCGTATTGATCAGTCCGGCCCGGCCGGTAGCGGAAAGCGTGAGCTTTTCGGACTAGATCGCGTCTTCAAATTCGGTTTTCGTAGGCAGCGAGCTTGCTCGCGCTCGATAGGGCGGCAGCAAGCTGCCTACCTACCGGAACCGGTGCCGGCCGGGGGCCGCATTTGAAGACACGCCTTGGGACCGGGATAGGGCTGGTTCTCCGCGCCAGCGTGGGTATGGGGCGGATTCGCAGCCGCAGCGTGAGATCGCAGGCTGGAACCCAAGCCGGTTCGGAGATCCGGGCCCACCGGGCAATCCCAGAGCAGGCGGGACGCCTGCGCTACTCAGAGAATCAGATCCGGCGGGACGTTCGCCAGCGCTTCCTCGACAGTGGTGAGCCCAATCTTGACCTTGAGCATGCTGTCCTGGTGGAGGGTCTTCATGCCGTTCTTCATCGCGATGCGCTTGAGGATGGCGACCTCGACTTCCTTGTTGATGCCTTCCACCAGCTCTTCGCTGTTGGTCATCAATTCATGGATGCCCACCCGGCCCTTGTAGCCGGTCCCGCCGCAGGTCGGACAACCCTGGGGGTTCGCCTTGAAAATCTGCCCGCTCCATTTCAGCGCCTTCTCCATGATGTCTTTTTCGCGGCCGGCTGGCTCGTAGGGCATCTTGCAGTTCTTGCAGACACGGCGCAGCAGCCGTTGCGCGCAGACGCAGACTAGCGACGCGGAGATATTGAAGGGCTCGACGCCCATTTCACCAATGCGTGCCACGGTGGATGGCGCGTCGTTGGTGTGCAGGGTCGACACGAGCAAGTGACCGGTGAGCGCGGCCTCGACCGCGATGCCGGCGGTCTCCTCGTCGCGGATTTCGCCGACGAGGATGATGTCGGGATCCATGCGAAGGTAACAGCGCAGCGCCCGGGCGAAAGTGAGACCGATCTGCCGGTTCATCTGCATTTGGTTAATCCCGGCGAGCGTGTACTCGATGGGATCTTCCGCCGTCTGGATGTTGACGTCCGGAGTGTTCACTTCGCCCAACGCCGAGTACAGCGTCATGGATTTACCCGAGCCGGTCGGGCCGCAGTGCAGAATCATCCCGTAGGGCTGGCGGATGCACTCACGATAACGGGCAAGGTTCTCGTCCGAGAAACCGAGCGCGGTGAGGGGCAGCGTGGACTTCTGTTTGTCCAGGATACGCATGACCACCTTCTCGCCGTCCTTCATCGGGCCGGTGGCCACGCGAAGGTCGAGGTCCATGTTCTTCTTCGTAAATTTCTTGAAGACGATGCGCCCGTCCTGCGGCAACCGGCGTTCCGAGATGTCGAGGTTGCACATGATCTTCAGGCGGGCGACCAGTCCACCCGTGACCTGCTTGGGCAACCGAAGTTTTTCCTGGCAGAGGCCGTCGATCCGGTAGCGAACGACCAGATCCTTTTCCTGCGGCTCGATGTGGATGTCAGACGCGCCGGTGATGTAGGCGTCCTCGATGATCCGGTTCGCCAGCTGGACGATCGGCGCGGATTCCTCGCTTTCCAGATCCTTCGCGCTGATTTCGGCGATGCTGCCGTCCGCGCTGTAGGCGTTCTGGATGACCTCGGTGACCGAGTTCATGTCGACGTCGTCGGACGTCGCGGGCCCGGCCTTGGAGTCCTTGAAAAACTTCTTCAGCAAGATTTCGAAGAGAGTCGCGGAGACGACGGACACCTCCTCGATCGACATTTCCGTCGCCTGGGTGAAGGACTCGCGCTTGGCGTAGTCGAGCGGGTTGGTCATCACCACCGCGACCGAGCTCGGACTGAGGCGCTTGTGGGGAAAAATCCCTTCCCGCCGGATGATCGCGTCGCCGACGACTTCAATCAGTTTGTCATCGATCTCGATTTCCTCGGGCGTGCTGACGAGCGGAAGATCGGTGAGCTTCGAGACGAAGCGCGCGGTGTCCTCCGCATTGGGCACGAATTTCGGATCCACCATGCGGTGGATCAGGGTGGAGGAGTACTCGGCCACCTCCTGGAGCAGCGCGAGATCCTTGTCGGTGAACGAGCCATCCGTGCCGGCGGCGAGTTCCTTGTTCAGGACCTGGATCGCGCCCAGCGTGATCGTGGTCTTGAGCGGGACGGTGAGCATCGAGCGGACCTCGAAGCCGGTCGTCGCGGCCATCGATGCCATGGTCGAGGCGTCACTGTCGGTTTGGCGGAAAAACACGGGCTCGCCGGTGGCGATGACCTTGCCGACAATGCCCTTCCCGATCGGCACCTTGAGCGTGAGGAGCTTGGCCGCCGTCTCCTGGAATTTCTTTTCCTTCGCCGGATCGCTGGCCCAGAGGGAGGGCGAGTAGTAGATCTGCTTGAACGCGATCTCGTTTCCCTCGACCAGGTAAAAAGTCATCGACTGGCACTGCAGCGCCTCCACCACCTTCGACGCGGTGAGCTCGATAACCGACGCCACGTCTTCCCGGCTGGGAGCCGGTTTCGAAATGACCTTGATGAGCAGCGAGCGACGGAGCGTGCCGGCGATGTTGGAGGAAGCCATGAGCGGGAGCGCGGAAAATGGGCCGAGGTCGGGGATTGTCAAAGGAGACGCAGGATGCCGCAATGAGAAACCTCCGCCGCGGCTCCGCATCCCGCCCGCCCGCCGGAGTTCCCGGATGCTCCATCTCCTGCGCAGACTCTTTGCCCCGCCTGCGGTCGCCGGGTCGGGCCCGGACGGCGAATGCCGCGCGGCCGAGTGGTTGCAACGGGAGCGGCGTTTCACCGTGGTCGCGCGCAACTGGCGCAATCCGCGCGACCGCCGCGAGGAGATCGATCTGGTCTGTCGCGATGGCGAGGTGCTGGTGTTTGTCGAGGTCAAGAGCCGAACCGCCGAGGCGCTGGTGCCCGGGTACTATGCGGTCGATGCGCGCAAAAAGCGCGTGCTCGAAAGCGCCACCCGGGCCTACCTTGCGCGCTTGCGGGAGAAACCGCGGACCTTTCGCTTCGATGTGGTCGAGGTGGCGTTTTCGGCGGGGGGCCCCGGCGCGCCGCGGATCCTGCATTTCGAAAACGTGAAACTGTTCGGAAAACATTTCCGCGGGTAGCCGGGTGTTGCCCCGGTGCCATCCTCCGGCATCGCACCCCTCCCGTCATATGTGCCATTTCCCTTGCGCCGTTGCGGGAGCGCGCGGAAAACTCCGGATCGCATGGCCGACTCGCAGCGTCATCCATTTCTGCACGGATTGAGCAAGCATCGTGGCGCTCCGCCGACGGTGGTCGTGATCTTTGGCGCCTCCGGCGACCTGACAGCCCGCAAGCTGATCCCGGCGGTCTACAACCTGAGCCACGACAACCTGCTCCCGGCGGATTTTTTCCTCGTCGGTTATGGCCGGAAGCCGATTCCGGACCAGGAATTTCGCCAGCATGCGGCCGAGGCGATCAAGGAGTTTTCCCGCCGCGAGCTCAATGAGGAGATCTGGGGGCGGGTCGCCGCCCACACGAGTTATGTCGCGGGAGGCTACGACGAACCGGCCGCCTTTGAGCGGCTGGAGGCGCACATCGATGCGATCGAGAAGAAACTGGGCCGCGACGTGCAACGGTTGTTCTATATCTCGACGCCCCCCTCCGTTTTCGTGCCGATTATCCAGAACCTCGGGACGAGCGGTCTGGCCGCGAAGCACCTCGGGCTGGCCCATCACTCGAAGGTCATCATCGAAAAACCCTTTGGCAAGGACCTCACCTCCGCCCGCGAGCTCAACGCCACGCTGCGGTCGGTGTTCGAGGAGCACCAAGTTTACCGGATCGATCATTACCTCGGGAAGGAGACGGTGCAGGATCTCCTGGTCCAGCGTTTCGCCAACGCGATTTTCGAGCCACTCTGGAACCGCAACTTCATCGACAGTGTGCAGATCACGGTCGCGGAGGAAGTCGGCGTGGGCACGCGCGGCGGTTACTACGAGCAGAGCGGCGCGCTGCGTGACATGATCCAAAACCATACCATGCAGCTCCTCGCGCTCACTGCAATGGAGCCGCCCGGCTCGCTGGATGCCGAGGCGATCCGCGACGAAAAAGTCAAAGTGCTCAAGGCGATCCAGCCGCTCACCATCGGGCCCTCGGGCGACGTGGCGCGCGCGCAGTATTCCGCGGGCATGATCGAGGGCAAGGCGGTCCCAGGCTACACCGAGGAGGAGGGGATCGCCCCATCGTCCGCCACCGAGACCTATGCCGCGCTCCGACTCTCGATCAACAACTGGCGCTGGCAGGGCGTGCCGTTTTATTTGCGCTCCGGCAAACGGATGGCGCGGCGCGTCTCCGAGATTGCGATCAATTTCCGGCGGCCCCCGGGCACGTTGTTCGCCGGCGAAACGGCCCGCTTCGATCTCGCCGCGAACACGCTCTCATTCCAGATCCAGCCCGATGAGGGCCTCAGCTTGATCCTCAACACCAAAGTCCCCGGGCTCGAGACCCGGACGCAGCCAGTCAAGATGAGCTTCCGCTACGCGACGACGTTCGGTTCGAACACCGCCGAAGCCTATGAGCGACTCGTGCTCGACGCGATGATCGGCGACGGCACGCTGTTCATTCGCGGCGATGAAGCGGAGGCGTCGTGGAAGTTGTGCACGCCAGTCCTGGATTACTGGCGCAGCGTCGGGCGCGCCGGCATGGACAGCTATGCTTCGGGTTCATGGGGGCCGCCAGGCTCGGAGGCGCTGCTCGCCAAGCACAACCACTGCTGGAGACAACCGTAGCCGCCGAGGTGACGAGGCTGCCGTAGCGCGGTTCACCTAACGTTCAGCCTCCTTACGTCGGCTGCTACCTCGCTAGCCACTCGTCACTCGCCACTCTTAGAATGCCCGCCATCTTCAACGCCCTGCCCGGGATCGAGGTGCCCGTCGGCGCGATCGGCAAGAATCTCGCTGAATTGTGGACCGACGCGGCCGCGGAGGGACGGCCGACGCTGGAGGCCGACGACGCCAAGGCGACCCAGGTTAATTTCGTGCTGCACCTGGGGCTGAACACGACCCCGGAGGATGCCGCCCGGCAGTTCGACGTCGTGGTGAAATTCTCCCGGCGCTACCCGAGCCGGATTGTCGTGCTGTGCCCGCTGCACACGGACGTGAAGGAGGCGGAGATGCGGGCGAAAATCTTTGGCGAATGTTTCCTCGGCAAATCCAAGTCGGACAAGCGCTGCGTCGAGTTTGTGATGCTGAGCTACTCGCGGAGCGCGCGACCGTTCCTGGAGAACGAAGTCTCGGTCTGTCTCTCGACCGACCTGCCGCTGTATTATTGGGCGCACCGATTTTCGGAAAGCGGGCGGCTGGCGGACTACCGTTATCTGCTGAATCGGGCCAAGCGGGTCCTGCTCGACAGTGCCATCGCTCCGCCGGATGCCTTGACTTATCCGTGGCCGAACCCGAGCGCGACGCGCGACCTGGTCTACTGCCGGCTGCTGCCGGTCCGACAAAGCATAGGCCAGTTTCTCGCGGCCTATGCGCCGCCCACCCTGGTGGAGGGCTTGCAGTCGGTGACCGTGTCCCACGACGAATCGCTCACGGCCGAGGCGCGGGTGGCGCTGGCGTGGTTGCGTCGCCGGCTGGCGGCCTGCGGGGCCGTCGTGGATACGCTCCCGCTCGAGACCGCGGCCCATGCCAGGCGTGCCGGCGCCAGCCTCGCCGTCCGCTTCGACTATGCGGACCAGGCCCGCTATTTCCGCTGGTCGGGCGATCTAAAAACCGGGAAGGCGCTCTTCGAGGCGAATTTCGGGGCGGGCCAGACGAAGCTCTCCGCAGCGGTCAGCCTGCTCTCGCCGGAAAATGCCCTGAGCGAGGCGATGTTTTTCTGAAACCCAAGTGGGCGTCGCCCAGCGCGGGCCAGCCTCCTGCCGGGACCACGGAGAGCCAGGTCGTTGCGGTAGCCACGAGCGTGAGCGAGTGGACGAGCGACCACTCGCTCACGCTCGTGGCTACCCGGCGAATTGGTGCCAGACTCCAATTCCTGATCGCCACGACCGTTTTCACGTATTACGTGAAAATCGGTTCGACGCGACCAGGCCGTTTTCGGTTTTGATCAAGCGGCGTGGCGCCCACCGAGGCGGGGAGGTTTTTTCCGCGACATCCGCCGGAGGGGCCGTTACTCGATCGGGCGTGAAGTCCCAGCCGCACGACGGGAGGAAGGATCGTGACCACGGGGTCGGCTGTCCCCGCCGCTCCCGCGCCGAGTGACGCGCTTTTCGTCCCAAAGCAGGCCCGCGACCTTACCACTATGATCCACTTCGCTCTCCGGCTTCTCCTGCTGTCGATTCTCCCTGGCGTGGCGGTGGCAGCCGAAACCAACGGGCCAGTCGTCCTGGTGGGCGTCGCGAAGACGGACATCACTCCGGAGTTGCCGATCTGGCTCGCGGGTTACCAGAACCGACCCGGCGAGGCCACGGAGGCTCAGGCGCGGCTGTTCGCGCGCGCCTTGGCCATCGGCAGCGACGCCCAAAAGCCCGTGGTCCTGATCACGGTTGAGCTCATCGGAATCGCCGAGGCGATGACGGACGCGGTGGCTGCAGCGATGGGCAAGAGTCATGGCATCGAGCGGGCGCGGGTGGCGATCTGCGCGACGCACGTGCACACCGGTCCGTCCTTGGCCGGCACGCTGCCCTTCATGTTTTCCAAGGACTTGTCGCCCGCCGAGACGGCCCGGATCACAAGGAATTCCGCGTGGCTGCAGGACAAATTGATCGCGGTGGCACGGGCGGCGCTCGCCGATCGCCGGCCCGGCCGGATGGCGTGGGGGGAGGGCACAGCCGCTTTTGCGGAGCAGCGCCGCATCGTTGTGCCGGGGAAGCCCGTGACTTTCGGCCATGATCCCAACGGCCAGGCGGACCGGACCCTGCCCGTGATGCGGGTGACGGATGAACGCGGCGGCGTGCGGTCGATTTTCCTGAGTTATGCCTGCCATTGCACGACTCTGACGGGGAAGGAGAATTATGTTCACGCCGATTGGGCCGGCGACGCCGCGCTGCGGGTCGAGGCCACGCACGCCGGCGCAGTCGCACGCGTGGCGATTGGCTG
>JBKJRG010000134.1:0-5276 GCA_046594805.1 Opitutaceae bacterium
ATCGACCCTAGCTGGCCGGTTTTAACCGTCCCATGACACCATAGGTTTGGGCGATCGCGACGATCAAGTCGTCGACGTGCAGCGGGGCTTTGGCCCGGCGCAAGATCGCCAATGACCTATCAACATTGGATAGACCTCTACTCCCCGTCCGCTGGGACTGTGGTCGGCGGCCGCGCAGGCGTCGCACCGCACGCAGCTGCGCATCCAGAGCAAGCTCGAACGCAGCCAAGATCTCATCCCGTGAACTGTCGGCCATGCGAATCAGCGAGGCACTAAAAGGTCGGTCTGTCCATACTATAATATAGACCAACCTCAAATTACACCCAGGCTGGATTCAAAAACACCGGACGACACCTTCAGCCTCGCTCACGCCGTCCAACAGGCGGCCGCCTGAGACGCTGGAATTGGCCAAACCCCAGACATGGGCAGGATGCCCATGCCACACACGGGCAAGATGCCCGTGCCACGACAGGCTCCGACGCGCGGTCCAAAAACTGAGATGCGCCCCATGGCCAGGTTTCTTATTTCTGCTGTTTCCCATTAGATCGTGGTTTGCTCCGTTCCTGATTTCCTGATTTCCATATTTGTTTTTTCAGCAGCTTACCGCAGCTCCTTGATCCGGATATTACGAAAGCGCACCACGCTGCCTGGCTTCCACACCGTGAGATTGGGCACATCCGGGTGAATCTGCAGCGCGATGCCACCCGACGCCGGTACACCTTTGGTCGTCTGCTCCGTGTGTTGAAAATCCGTCAACAACCGCTCGTTCAGCCACACTCGAATCCGCGCCGGCTCTCCTTCCATCCGGACGACGACGTCGTTCCAATCGTCAGGGCGTACGAGCCGCGCGCCCTCCTGGTTGCGGTAGACATACGCGTGGCCGATGAACGGGATGAAAATCCCGCCCACGTCGGAGCCGGGACGGTAATCCAGGCACACCTGATGGCTGCGGCCATCCGGACCCATTCGCACGAAAATACCACTGTCCATGGGATAGGTCAGCTTCACCTGCAGCTTTAGAATGAAGTCGCGGTATTGTTTATCCACCCACAGCAAACCGCCCTTGCCCGGCGGATCCTGCGTGCCAAGCAACTGGCCATCCTCGACCCACCATTTGCCCGCGAGGTGCAGGGGCGGCATGCCTTCATGCGGGGCCCAGCCGGCGAGCGATGTGCCGTCGAACAGCGCCACAAATCCTTCCTCCACCGGCCCGGTCGGCCCCGCGCCGTGCAACGCCTCGCGCACGATCGGCAGGATGCCCTGCGCCATCCGCATGAAGCCGAGATCGGTCGGGTGGGTGCCGTCGACTGTGTCCTCGCCATCGCCCCCCAGCAGGTGCGCGGCGTGCACGTAGTGGAGGCGCTTGTCGCCGGCCGCCTTCAGCCGGTCGTAGAGTTTGCGCAGGAGGGAATTCGCCCCCGCGACCTTGGTGCGGCGCGACTCGACGAAGCCGGTATCGGCGTAGTTGACGTTTTCGACCAGCACGATGGGGACCTGCGGATGCCGCGCCCGCAACGCCTGCACGAAGGGCTCCACCCGTTCCTTCACCTGCTCGACGTCGAGATTCGGCAGGCTGTCGAGCACGTAGGCGGCCGGCTCGAGCTCCGCGAGGAGCCGGGCCATCTCCGGCTCCGTCTTGCCGTTGCCGCTGAACCCGAGGTTGATGATGGGCCAGTCGAGCGCACGGCCAATGATTGACGGATACGCCATGCCGGGCCGCGAGGCGCAGCCGCCCTGGAGAATCGAGGTGCCATAAAACACGATCGGCTTTCGCGTCGCGTAGCGATCCGGCGCGCGCTCGAATGTCGCGCCGGGCGGCACCCCGATCTCGACCGACTCCACTCCGTTGTAGAGCGGAAGGTAGAGGAGGTATTCGCGCTTTTCCCTCTTAAGCCCGTGCACCAGCGTGCGCTCATTGGCATCCGGTTTTTCCGGCCGGCCGTTCGCCAGCCAGCGCCACTCGCCCGCGTCGCGCACATAGAGATCGAGGCCGCTCACGCCGGTCGCGGGCATGTGCGGCATCGCCAGCCGCTCCGGTTTGCGCAGCTTCCAGCGCGCGCGCAGCAAGTCCGCATCGGTTACGAAGCGATGGCTGAGCCCGGCGGAATCGTGCGCGAGATTCCAGACGGGGGCGCGCACCATCTGCTCCGCCTTCGCCGGCAGACGATCATAAGGGTGTTTCAGGTCGGCCCAGCCCTGGCCCTCGAGCGGGAGCGTTTTCAGGTCGTGCCACGTCACCGGGCGCCCGGCATCCGTGGCGGGCTGAGCCGACAGGACGGCGACCGCCGCGATCGCCAGTCCGGCCCCGCGGAAACCCGCGAGTGTTTTCAAACCGGTTTGAAAACTAACCCTGATGAGTTGGAATGGGGGCATGAGCATTGAATTCGGTTTGACTGGGACAACTCTACAGAACGCCAAGAAAAGCCCATTCGAAGGCACGGGCGGGCGTCGGCAAGCAACGCCCCTACAGCATTCGGCGCGGACTTCGGACGTCACGTATCGTTTCACGAGCCAAATGTGTTCACCGGACGGCGTGATTCTGGAGCGCGATCAAAATGTGCCCTTCACGCCGGCCATGAACTGGCCGCCGTGTTTCTGGGTTCGGAATTGCTTCGCATACTCCGGCGTCTCCGACCCGTAACGATAGGCCTCGGGATTCACGCCGAGCGCATTGCGGGCGTTGACAAACAGCGACAGCCGCGCGGTCAGCCGGTAGTCCAGGTTCACGTCCAGCGTCGTGCGCGGCTTGTCCCATTGATAGCCGTCCAGCGTGCCCACCGCGGGAATGCGCGCGCCCCGCACCAGGCCCCGGTAATTCCATTTGGTCATGAACGTGACGGGCTTCCGGCTGAACGTGAAGCCCCAGTTCGCGCTCCCGGAAATCGTGTTGGCGAAACCGGACTGGTTTTCCGCGTCGAGGTCGAGCTTCGTGCCGTTGGCGAAGACCTCGAAATGGCGCCCCCACCCGCCCAGGAAGCGGAGCGAATGCTTCAGGTTCACCTCGAGCCCGGAGATGCGGGCGCTCCCCCCGTTGTATTGCGTGGTCAACTGCCAGCCGACGTAGCGGGGATCGAGATCGAGCTCCGCGAGATCCGCTGCCGTCGCGATGCGCACGCCGGACACGAAGAAGTTGCTCACGTTCTTGCGGAACGCGCCGGCGCTGATCAATCCACCGCTATTCGTGTAGTACTCGAGGGAGAGGTCAAAGTTGTCCGCCGTCCACGGCCGGAGCGCCGGATTGCGCAGGTTGATCATGCCACCCACCGCGCCGCTGTCGCCCGAGCCGTCGACGTCGGCTTCATTCACGGTGGCGTTGGGGATGATCTGGTTGAAGTTCGGCCGGCCGTAGGTTTTCGCATACGCCGCGCGCACGAGGAAATTCTCGGTCGCATTGTAGTTCAGGTGCAGGCTGGGATAGTAACCGTCGTACGTGCGCTTCGCCCGCGCGGCGCGCTCGAACCGGGTCAGCCGCAGCTGCTCGACGGAATTCAGCGCGCCCGCTCCCGGCCGGCGGATGAGCGCACCCGCCGCGTTGTGCGCAAACGTGCCGTTGGGATTCCGGAGGAACACGTTGTTCGGCTCGAAGAGCGCGCCCTGCCCCTTGCCCACCGTCTGCTCGTAACGGACGCCCGTGACCACGTGGAACCGGTTTTTGAAGAGCCGCAGCTCGCCCTGCACAAACGCCGCGTTCACCGACTCCTCGAACAGCTCGGAGTTGTTGATCCGGAAGGTTTCTTCCGCGACCTGTTGCGGCACGGTCTTCGTGAACAAACCGGGATTCTGCTGGAACGCCGCATACGCGCGGTGCGGCGAAACCCAGGGCACGTTGGAAAAGCCGAAGTTGCCGTCGCGGTGCGCGTAGATCTGCGCCGCGTAGGGCGCGGGCGATTCCGGGGTGTTCGGATTTCCATCCGGTCCGTTATACGTCCAGTTGATGCCGTTCCGCCGCGTGTCGTGGTTTTGCCAGCGATGCGCGCCGCCGACCTGCACGGAGGAGGGAATCGAAAACATCTTCACCTGCCGGCGCACACTGAGATCCGCCGTCCGGATCGCATCCCGCACGTCGCGCAACGACGAGCTGGCGCCCGCCAGCCGGTAGTTGTTGATGTCGTGCCAGTCGACCGGCTGGTTCGCGTTGTTGAACACTTCGATCCGCCCGGGGCCGGTGGGGGTGTTGTCGAGCTGGCTCAAGCGCACCGGGCCGTTGAGCTGGGAGGTGACCGCAAAGAAATGACCGGCCTCCGTGTCGCGAAAAACCGTTCTTGAACCGGAAACGCTCACGCCCGATTCGATTTTCCAAGGGCCGTTGTCGAAACGATAGCGGGCGTTCGCCGCCTTGGTCCGGCCGCGAATGTTGAAGAACTGCCCGTCCATCGTGATCCCGGCGCGGCCGGTTGCCCCGATGGTGAAATCGGGGCCGTAGCTCAGCGGCACGCCGCCTGCGACAGTCGGCGTCGCCACCGTGCCGGCGTTGGACGTCATCTGCTGCATGCCGTTGTAATTCCAAAATGTGTTGGTCTGCACGCCGACGGACAGCACCGCGTGGCGGTGGACCCGCCAGTCGGCTTTCAGGCTCAGCGAATTGCGGTGCGTGTAGCGCGGCGCGTCCTGCAGGATGTGCTGCTGCAGATAGGGACGCGCAAAGGTCGCGCCCGTGCCCGCCGCCGTCGCGTTGTAGACATTCGCGGAGACGTAGAGGTCGTTGAACTGGTTCGAGGTCAGCGCCGACACAACCAGCCCGAACCGGTCGTTCACCGGCAGCGTGTACGAGAACTCGGCCCCCGGCAGCACCCGGTAATGCTTTTTTTCGAATGAATGCGGCTGCCTCTTCAGCGTGAAATCGCCCTGGTTCGCCGAGAGATAAAGCCGGTAGGTGAGCTGCGCCTTTTTTCGCTCAAATGCGCTCTTGCTCACCAGGTTTACCGTGCCGCCAAGCGTATCGGCGGGCTGCGACGGCGTGGGCACCTTGGTGAGCTCAACGCGCGAAATGTTGTTGATCGACACCTGTTCGAACTGAAACACGCGCGTCGAGCCGCCGAAATGCGCGTTGGCCATCTGCGCGCCGTCCGCCGTCACCGTCGTCAGGTTGGAATTCAGACCGCGCACCGAGATCGAAAGGATGGTCGGATCCGCGAAATCGGCCGTCACCCCCGGCAGGTACTTCATGAATTCGCCCACATTGCCTTCCGCGATGTCGCCGAACGAGCCCGCGGCGACGACATTCTTGATGTTGGGCGAAAACCGCTGCTCGTTGATCGCGATCGATTCGGCGTCCA
>JBKJRG010000155.1:0-4513 GCA_046594805.1 Opitutaceae bacterium
GGACGCGGCTGGACTGAGCCGGAACTAGAGAACGCCCTGCTTCAGGTCATGGTGGAATACCTGACCCTGAAAGCCGCGCTGCCGTCGCGCTACGGTCCGGGATCGCTCCCCCAGCCTCGTGATCGTCGGCGTCCGCCCGTGCGGTCCCGGCGGCGCAGGACTTGAAGGGGTGACGGAACGCGTGAGCGTTTCGCGCGCTTGCCGGCCTGGCGTTTTTCGATGGTGTCGATCCGCCGGGCGCACAGAGTGGACGCACCCCCATGAATCCCTCGTCCCTCTCCCGTCGTCGCTTCCTTGCCACCACCGCGACCACCGCCGCCATCCTGGCCGCCCCGCGAGTCCTGACCGCCCAGAAGTCCGCCCCCAAGCAGCGCGTGGTTGGCACTGGCGCCCACCGTTACGAGGTGCTGCACGACTGGGCCAAACTTCCGTCCCACTACTCCTGGCAGACGACGCACAATGTCGCCGTCGACCGCGAGGGCCTGCTCTACGTCATTCATGAGGGTCGCGAGAACCTGAAGGATCACCCGTCCATCTTTGTCTTCGATGGGCAGGGGAAATTCGTCCGCGCCTTCGGCCAGCAATTCCAGGGTGGCGGTCACGGACTCGAGGTCCGCACCGAGGGCCGCGAGCAGTACCTCTACGTGACCGGCTACCAGCAGTTGAAGAATTTCGCGAAGCTCACGCTCAAGGGCGAACCGGTGTGGGAGAAACGCGCGCCAATGGAATCAGGGCTCTATCCAGCGGAGGAAGACACCAAGCCGGCCAAACGCTGGGGGCGCGACGCCTTCATGCCGACCAACTACGCGTTCCTGCCGGATGGCGGATTTTTCCTAGCGGACGGCTACGGCGCCTATCGCATCCATCGCTACGACAAGAACGGGAAATGGCTTTCGATGTTCGGCGGGACGGGCACCGGCCCCGGCGAGTTCAACCTGCCCCACGGCATTGCCCTCGACGACCGGCCGGGTCGCACGCCGTCCGTCGTCGTCTGCGACCGCGCGAACAAGCGATTGCAGTGGTTCACCCTCGAGGGAAAACATCTCAAGACCCTCGACGGTTTCATCCTGCCGGCGAATGTCGACGTGCGCGGCGACATACTGCTCGTCCCCGACCTGAGCGCCCGCGTCACGCTGGTCGGAAAGGACGACACGATCATCACGCACCTGGGCGAGGATCCGGCCTGGCGCGAACAAGTCACCAGCCAGAAGAACGCGATGCGCAAGGATGAATCGGGCGCGAGCTGGCAGTCGGGGAAGTTCCTCCACCCGCACGACGCCTGCTTCGACGCGGCAGGAAACATTTTCGTGGCGGAATGGGTGCACACCGGCCGGATCACGAAGCTGCGGAAGCTGGCGTGATCCCGGGCGGGCGTTGAATGGAAGGACCGAACCTGACAGCATTGTGCTTTCCTGCTTTTCAGCCGCGGCGCGAATTCGCCGGTTGGATCTCGCACGGCGTAGTTTCCGGTGCGGCCTGACGTTTCTCATCATTTCCGCGGCGGTCAGCTGGGCGGGCGAGCCTCCGATTCCGGGCACCCAACGCACCCGGATGCTGGCGGTCTACCGCGAACAAATTGTCGGGCTTGGTGCCGCGCTGGCGCGAGCGCCCGAGGAAGTGGCGCTCTACTCCCGGCGCGGCGATCGTCACCTTTTCCTTGGAAACTTTGCCGAGGCCGTCGCGGACTTCGAGAAAATGATCGTGCTCGACCCCTCCGAGGATGCCCCGCACTGGCGGCTCGGGATCGCTTATTACTTCTCCGGCCAGTACGCCCAATCGGCGCGACAATTTGCGAAGTATCACGCGCACGACCGCGGCGACCGGGAAAACGGACTTTGGAAATTCCTCGCCGACGTGCAGGTCGCCGGGCTCGAGTCCGCGCGGCGCACCATGCTGGTTTACGAACAGTTCGACCGCGAACCCTTCCCCACTCTCTACGAGCTTTTCGCCAGCACAAAAACTCGCGAGGAATTTTTTACCGACCTCGCCGCCCGAAAACTCACCGGCGATCCGAGGGTGATGTTTTTTGCCAATTACTATGCGGGCCTGAATGAAGCGATCCGCGGAGAACGGGAAGTCGGGCTTGGCTTATTGAGGGCAGCCGTGGCCAGCTCGTGGGGCCGGACCGCCGAAACCGGCCCGGCTTACATGTGGCAGGTGGCGCGGCTGCATTACGAAAAACTCTCAGCGGCAGAACGCTGAGAGTACGTGCGTGACTGGCCCAACGGTTCCGCCGCGAGCCATTTCCCCAGCAGACCCGCTTAATCTACTGGGCCTGAAACGGCCTGACCCTCCCGGGCGGCCGGTACAACGCTCTACTTCTTGGGGGACGAGCTCTGCGCTTCCGGCTGTTCGACGCTCCGCCGCAGCGGATGCGACTCAGCCGAGTCGCCGTCATTGGTATCGTCACCGTCCGCGTCCGCCGCCTTGCTCGCGCCGCGGGCACTGAAAGCGGCGAGGTCGATCTTCTTGAGCTGCTGCTTCAGCACCTTGCCGGATTTGAATTTCACGACCGCGCGTTCTGGAATGACGACTTCCGCCTCCGGTTTGTTGGGGTTGCGGCCAATGCGTTGCTTGCGCACCTGCACCTCGAGTACCCCGAAGTTGCGCAACTCCACGTTCCGTCCCCCCGCCAGCGCTTTCTGAATGATGTCCAGCGTCTGCTGAACCGTGTCGACGATCTGTTTCTGCGGGAACCCCGACTTGCGGTAGATTTCCAGCACGATTTCGCGTTTAGTAAGATTTGTCATCGTAATAGTGGGCTGATGTTTCCGTCCGCTGGGTAAGCTTCGGACAGGGAAACTCCGCCGTCGGTTCGGAAATTGGCCAAATTCTCCTTCCTGATCGTCCAATCCCAGTCACGAAATCGGGCGAAGCGCACAATTTCGCGACTTCTTCGTGCACGGTGCACGACTTGACCGGCTGTAACATGATCACTCGTGCGGCGTGACCCCGCCGCGGGACTTACCCGGTCGGGGCGTGCGTCCATTTAACTATCTTGATGGACGTTTCCCAAGGCTTCCGGCCCGAGCGATCACAATTCCGTTGCGACGCCCATGACGGTTCGCTGACCACCGCCGCTACTTTTGGGCCGCGAGGTAGCGCTGCAACGGCTTCCAATAGTGAGTGCGCCATCCGTCGCTTTTAGCTTTGAAGTCCGCCGCCGGCACGCCGAGGTGACTAAAACTGAGCTTCGTTTTGCCGCGTCCAGCGCCCGCGAGCGCAAACGTGACGAGGGAATAATACCCTTTGGGCCAACCCTTAGATCGCCACGCCTGAACGACCCGCTTGGCCGGCACGAGTTCTATGTTCACGCCGGTGATGTAGCCGCCATAACAGGTGAATGGGCCGCCCACGCGCGGATCGATCTCCGCGGGATTGGCCGTAAAGGCTGCGTGCTGTTTTTCTTTGGTCAGCGCCGCGTAGACCGCCGCCGGAGAACCCGGCAACGTCACGGATTGGGAAATGGTTTTCGTGTTCATGTGCAAAAGCGAAACGACAACCTTCTGTTCAGCCACGGCCCACGAGTGTCTCCAGCTTGTCCAAGCAGCGTTCCCAACCCAAGTCGATTAGGCTCAAATTCAGTTGTTACTGGGTAACACATAAACTGGCGGGATGGACGGGACTCGAACCAACTTAGGCCTCCGAAGCTAAGTCGCACGGAAACGCGGACTTAGTTGATTGTTAGTATTTTAGAACGTGCAAAGAGAAGCAGCTGGTTTCACAGAAGTTAAAAACACGATTTTGGGCAACCTTTGGGCAACCTAAATTCGGTGAGTAACATAATCCGGGATACATGCCATCACGCGGAAAGTGCAATGACGGATGTCCCGATCAAGGTAAACGTCCGGCCGGCGCTTTTTCCCGTAGCCGGGATGCGCCGCCTGCCACTCCCGCGCGCGCCGCATTGTCCGACGCCACGAAAGGAGTCCGTGTTCTCCGGTCGCGCCAGCCCGCGCCGCTGGCTCGCCGCCTTGCTCGCCCGCCCTGGATTGACGCCGGGGCGGAGTGGTCGAATTAGAAACAAGGCGATTAGTCGCGGGGCGGCGGAACTGATGGTCGACGTTCCGGGAACTCCCTGACCAGTTCCTCAAGTGCCGCGGGACTAATCAGCTCTTCGCGCCCCTGGATGGCAGTCCGGGCCCGGGCCACCGACGCCGGGGCGACGGCACTGGCCTCGTGGCTCCAGTTCCGGCGAACATACGTCATCACGCCCGCGATCTGTTCGTCATTCAGCAGCGATCCCAGCGGTGGCATCATCAAGTTATCGGTCGCCTTTCCGGAGAGAATGATACGTGCAAGGATCTGTTCGGGGCCGGTTACCCAGCGCGAGTTTTCCAGAGGCGGTCCGAGTCCCGGCATGAGATCGCCGGTGACGCGGTGGCACGAGCTACAGACGGTGGAGAAGGTAACTTTACCGTTGTTGAAGAGCGTTTGCTGTACAGCGGTGAGAGGCGCCACCGTGCCGGAGGAAACGCCTGGCTTGCCCGGCCAGCGCAAATGATCGAGCAGT
>JBKJRG010000183.1:0-10686 GCA_046594805.1 Opitutaceae bacterium
AACATGTCAAAACAACCGCCGATTTCGCAGAGGGCCTAGCGCGCCGGAGCCGCAACCAAACTCCAACCTCAATCCATTTTACAGCAGGCAACGAAGGAAACAAAGGGCGCGGACACCTCCGGGCCTTTGTTCTCTTTGTTCTTTTCTGTGAAAATTTAGAGGTCGAAAAGCACGCAAGAAAACAACACCCTCAGAGATATTCACCCTGAGCTGATGCACGCGGGCTAGCGCGTGGGGGCCGGGGTGGCTTCTGTCAGCAGGTAGGTCATCAAGTCCCGCTGCTGTTGCGACGACAGCGCCTGCCACAAGCCTTCCGGCATCAGCGACACCGCCGAGGCCTTCATCGTGGCGATGGTGGCCTTCGCGATGACGCGCCGGTTGCCGGTCACATCGCCGAGCGTAATGGCGTCGGTGGTGTCATCGAGGAGCATGCCGTTCGCCGTCGTGCCGTCCTTCAGTTCCACCACGTAGGCGAGGCGGTCGGGGTTGATGGCTGCGCTGGGTTGCACGATGTCCTTCAACACCGAGGCGTAGTCGCGGTGAACGAGGTTCGAAAGATCCGGCCCGATGATGCCGCCTTCGCCGCCCACCTGATGGCACACGGCGCACGCCGCTGGCGTGCTCCGGAAAACCTCCCGTCCGCGCTGGCGATCACCGCCGGCGATTTCCGGAATGAGGCGCGGCGCAGGAGTGGATGACGCGGCGGCCCGCGGTGTGGCCCATGGGAGCAGGACCCGCCGCAACGGCAGCGCCCGCAGCCGGGCATCTTCCGCCGTGTACCAGGATACCTCCAGCGCCGCGTCGCTACCGCCGGTCGGAAGCGTGATCTCGAACGGCAGCCACGCGTTGGCCCGCGATTCCGCGGTGAGGCGCACTTCCGTTTCGCCGCGTCGGTCCACCTTTGATCCGGGCGCCGGCTTCAGCTCCAATCGGCCTGACGATTTCAATAACACGCTCACGCTTTCCGCCGGATATTCGAAATCGATTTTCGTGCCTGGCTGGATCGCAGTCCGCAGCATCAGATGAAGATCGAGCTGCCCGCGCAGCACCAGCGAGCCCGGCGTCCGGGCGAGGCCGAAGAGCCGCGTGTGTTCTTCGCTGGCACCGGTCAGAGCGCGGGCCACGCCGAGGTCGGGATGTGGCAACCAGCCGCTCCATTGCGTCCTGCCTGCCACGTCGCGCCACTCCGCGCTCACGCCACTCAGATCGGTGAGCACATCGATGGCGGCATGCTGGGCGAGTTCGCCGCGCGCCGAAACGTGCGGCCGTTGCTGGCTGGAGCCCTCGGGCAGCATGACGGCATAGGAGGCCGATTCCGTCCGGGGCGCCGTGAGCAGCGTGACGGAGCGCAAGTCCGGGGCGATGCCAGCCGAAAGGACCGGCAACTCGTAGCGTTGCACCTTGGCCTGATCCTTCACGACCTGGTATCCGGGAACAAATGACTCGAAGCGGTCTCCGGCGGCGACATGCGCGCCGGTGGTGATCCGGCTCTGCCGGGCCAGAGTCCGCCACGCCTCCGGCGCGACCGGCCGGTCAAAGACGATCCGCGTCTCGGTGGGGCTCGCCGCATAAGCCAGCACGGGCTGGGGCGCCCCTTGATCGGTGTAGGAGATTTTGAAGACCTTCCCTTGTCCGCGTGGGCCGGTGCCCCAGTCGGGGGCGCCGCTGTGGCAGGCGATGAGCAAGTCGCCCTGCGGCGTGGGAACGGCGTCGATGGCCAGCATCGCGATGCAGGCGATCAGATCGTTTTTCGCGACATAGCCCGCGGGGGTTTTGACGAGCTTGGTGCGCCAGATCTTGCCGCGGGATTCGCCGGCGACCAGTGCGTCGCCACGCCACCAGGACGGGCCGAAGGTGGCGTTGCCACCGCCGACCGGTTCGTTGAAATGAACGCCGCAGGTCGACTGGTGTTGCGGCGCGTAGTCGAACACGCTCGGCTCATCGATGACTCCCGGCAGGTGTTGCGGGTGCCGCGGCGGAAAACCGTAGTGGCGGCCCGGCACGATATGCAGCAGCTCGTCGAAGGGATTGCCATTGGGCAGCCACGTGGCGCCCTCCTGATCGCTGCAGAAGAGATCGCCGGCGGCGTTGAACGCGAGCGACACCGGGAAACGCAGGCCGGTGGAGATGATGTCGCGGCGTTTCCCGTCGGCGGAAAGTTTGAGGATCGTTCCGCGCTCGCTGTAGAGATGATAGTCGGAAAGGCCGGTCTGCTTGTTGACGCGATACGCGCCGTTCCAGGCGTCGCACCCGAGTCCAAAGTAGATGTTGCCCGCTGGATCGACCGCGATCCCGATCGCATCGAGGTTCGAGCCCGCCGCAGCGGTGGGGGGCAACCAGCCGCCCGTCACTGTCTGGAGTTCTGCCGTGCCATCACCCTTGTCCTTCAGGTGTATGATTCGGCCGCGGCTAGCGATGTAGAGTCCGCCGGGACCCCACGCCATGCCGATGCTGGGCGGGATTTCATTCCGCTCGTTCTTGAAAAAGTCCGTGGCGGCATCTTCCAGCCCATCGCCGTCGGTGTCCTTGAGTTGATAGACGTTGCCGTCGTAACCCAGCGCGAAGAGCCGACCGTCGGGGGCGTAGACGAGGTTGTTGAGGTTGCGCAACGCGACGGGCAGTTCGCGCACGGTAAAGCCGGGCACGAGCATTTGCACCGGCGGGGGCGGGCGGACGACCAAGAGCGGCGTTTCCACCGGCAGGGCAGGCTGCGCGTGGCCGGGGGAAGCCAGCAGCAGGCAACCGAGGAGCGGGGGAAGCAGGCCGAGACGATTCATGATGCGGGGATGGCAAAGCAGGCGGGCGCCCGTTAGACAGAAAGGACAGAATGTGACAGAGTGACTTCGCGCAAACCCTGAAGCACCTCTCGCTCGCAGCCATGTTCCATTCGGATTACAGTCCGCTTCATTCGGTCGTCGGGGGAATCCTGATCGGTCTGGCCAGCCTGCTGGCCCTGCTCGCCACAGGAATAATCCCGGGAATTTCGGGTCTGTTCAGCCGGATTTTGCGACCGCGAAAAGGAGACACGGCGTGGCGCTGGGTATTTTTCGCCGGGCTTTTAGCCGGTGCAGCCGTGGCTTTCGCGTGGGTCGATGCCGCCGCACTCTACCGTCCGGGACGATCGGTGGGTGCGATGGCGCTCGCGGGAATACTGGTGGGTTTCGGCACCCGGCTGGGCGGCGGGTGCACGAGCGGCTACGGCGTTTGCGGGATCGGGTTGGGTTCCAGGAACGCTCTCATCGCCACGGTGATTTTCATGGGCGCGGGCATCGCGACGGTGTGGGCACTTCGGCAGATGGGGCTTCCCTTCACACCATGAACGCCCGGATGCCGATTCTTTTCGCGGCGGGCGGGCTCTTCGGCGTCGGGCTCGCGGTTTCGGGAATGTGCGATCCGGCGCGCGTGATTCATTTTCTCGACGTGACAGGCATGTGGGATCCCGCGCTGATTTTTGTGATGGCCGGGGCGGTCGCGACCTTTGGGTTGGGCGTGGCGGCATGGCGCTGGCACGCGGGCGGCCGGGGCTGGTTTGGAACAGCGGTGCCCTCGCGCAACACCGAGCCCGTGGATCGACGGCTCGTGCTCGGTTCGCTGATTTTCGGGATCGGGTGGGGACTGGGCGGTTTATGTCCGGGGCCTGCGCTCGCCAACCTGGCGGCCTTCCGCCTCGATGCACTGGTGTTTGTGCCGGCGATGGCGGTGGGAATGCTGCTCGCCCGCGCCGGCTTCGGCGCGGATCAAGACTGAAGGACGTGAAAAAAGGCGGGGCGCCGCGCGGGATGCCTTCGAGCTGGCCGCGGCGGGCGCGGCGGTCCCGCCCAACCTGGGTACCAGCTACTGCTTCACGACCTGCGCCTGTTGCACGAACGCCGGATCGATGGAAACGCCAAAGCCCGGTTCCGTGGGACAGCGCACCTGGCCGTTCTCGCATTTCAGCGACGAGCTCGCGCAGCTCACTGGAATCGTGGCGTCGCCCTTGAACTCCTGGAACGGCCCGATGTTGGGCGTGAACGAGGCGAACTGGACCACGTCGAGATGGCCTAAACCTCCGCCCGACATGTGCGGGACGACGGTCATGCCCGCCGCGGCTGCCATCCGTGCCACCTTGGTCGCGCGGATGAATCCGCCGCCGTAGTGCAAATCCGGCTGCACGATGTCGACTCCGCGCTGCGCAATCATCCAGTGCCAGCGGTGCAGGCTGAACTCCTGCTCGCCGCCGGCGATCGGAATGGTCAGGGCGTCGGCCACCACCTTGGTCCCCCAGAGATCGTCGAACTCGCAGGGCTCCTCATAGAACCCGTAGCGGTGCTCTTCCATCAGCCGGCCGATCCGGATGCCCTCCTTGGCATCGTAGGAACTGTTCGCATCGGCGTAGAGCGTCATGCCGCTGCCAAAGGTCTTTCGGGCGAGGGCAATCAGCTTCTCGGTGCGGCCGGGCAGCGAGTCGGCGTTCCGGCTCATCCGGCCGCCGAGCCGGAATTTGATCGCGCGCACCCCGGAGCTGCCCACGAGTTTTTGCAGGTACTCGATTTCCGCCTCGGGCGTGTTGCCGCGATTGCCGCTGGCATAGTAAACGGGGATGTCGCGGCGTTTTGCGCCGCCGAAGAAATCCGCCATCGGGCGCTTGGCGGTCTGGCCCATCAATTCGAGCAGGGCCTGCTCCGCCGCCATCATCGCCACCCAGAAAAGCTGGCCCTGCATCTTGTAATTGCTGCCCGCGCGATACGCCTCCCACTGCAGGTCCTCGAGCCGCCGGGCATCCTGCTTCAAGAAAGACGGCACGACCGAGCCCAGGAAAACCGGATACGCCTTCGCCATGATCGCGGGGTTGGGCACCGTGATGACCTCGACCCCGTCGGTGGAGCGGGCGCGCACCAGGTAGTTCCGGCCGTGACGCAGCAGTTCCAGCGATGCGACGGTGACCGGCGCCTTGACGAACTCCGTGTTCAGCACCGGTGCATCCATGATCCGCTGCAGGGCCTCGGGCGTGGTCGACTGCTCACGGGCGGGTGCCGCCAGGCTGCGGGCGGAGCCGACGAGCGCGAGCGCGGCGGATGATTTCAAAAAGGTGCGGCGGGGCAGGGAGTGGGCGGGGGAGCTCATGGGGGAGGGATGAGGAATACGGCGAGCCAGTCAGGGAAAGGGGTGAAACGCGAGCTGGACAGAAGTCGGCGTTCCGAAACCACAGCACAAGGGTTTGCTATGTGGCCGGGCTGGGCGATGGTGGCGGACGCCTTCGGGGAAACGAATATTCCGACGGTGAGGCAACTTCATTGAAAGGACACCCAACCATGGGCGATAGATCTCCGAAATCGGTTCAGAAACAAGCGTCGCAAAAGCAGTCGAAGAACAACGACGCCAACGCGCAGAAGCAGCAGCTGATTAACTCCCAGCAGGCGACGAAGGCGAAGCTCGCGGCGAACAAGAAGAAGTAGGGAAGGGGAAAGGTCCGACAGACCTGATGCCTTGCGGGGTAGGGTTGGTGCCGCTCCCGCGACTGCGGGCTCGCGCGGGAGTTTTCCAGCCCTGTCCCAACCAGAAAAAAAATTCGCCGGCGGTCCGGCCCTTCATGGGTTCATGAAGAGCCGGACGCCGGCGAAAACTATTTGGCGCGCGCGGAAGGCCGGGCGCAGCCGAGCGTGTTACTGTTTACCGCTCTTGTCGTAGGTCACGCGACCATCGAAGGTGCTGAAGCACATCGCCCCGACCGTGGCACCTTCCAGGTTCACCGCACTCGCGGGAACCTCGAGCCGCACCCACTGGCCCGTGGCGGGCAGAGGGCCGGCGTAATACCGCCCCGCCGTGCCGGCGGTGCCGTAGGTGATCTTGTCCGCACCCCAGTAAGCGCGGTGCTCCCAGTTGCCCGAGTTCCAGCTCAACATAATTTCGGTCGGCGGATTTGCCGGGTCGAGGTAGACATAGGTGAACAGCTTGTTGCCGGCGGAAACCGACATCGTGGCGCCCCACGCGAAGTAGTGCTCATGCAGGCCGGCCGACAGGGCGGATTGATGGGCCTTCGTGCCGGAGAACGGCGCCGGCCCGCTTGTTACCCAGTTCCAGGCGTCGGCGCCATTGCTCATGCCGGTCGCACCCGCGGGCAGTGCGTCGTCGAGCCAGACGAATTCCTCACCGGTCGTGGTCGGCGGAGGCGTGGTGGTGGTGGTGGTCGGCGGAGGGGTCGTGGTGGCGGTGCTAGTCCCCGCCGAGGCTTTCCCGGTTTTGTCCCAGGTGGCGCGGCCGTTGAACTGGCTGAAGCCCATCATCGTCACGGTGTGACCCTCGAGGCTCACCGCGCTGGCGGGAACCTCCAGGCGCACCCATTGGCCGGCGGCCGGCAGCGGTCCGGCGTAGAACCGGCCCGCGGTGCCGGCGCTGCCGTATGGGATTTGGTCGGCGCCCCAATAGGCGCGATGCTCCCAGTTGCCGGAATTCCAGCTCAGCATAATCTCGGTCGGCAGGTTGGCCGGATCGAGATAGACGTAGGCGAACAGGTGGCCTTAACGATGCGGTATTCGTAGGCGGTCCCGACCGTGACGTTTGAATCAGAATAAGACGTCGCGCTTCCCGGCAATGAGGTGCCGGACCCCCAGGACGAAGCGCCGGGAGATTTGCGATAGACGGTGTAGCCCGACGGGGTGCCGTTGGTGTCCTGTGGCCAGTTAAGGGTAATCTTGGCCGGCGACGGCTGAATGACGGAGCTCACCTGGACGCTATAGTCCCACGAATTCTCCACTGCCCCGGCAACGGATGCACCGAGCAATCCAATCAACAGACATGAAGCGACCAATGACAGGGTGTTTTTTCGTAACATAATGTGCCGCAGGAGCGCGCCGACCGATGTGGCGCTGCGATGAGCGCGGAGCCGGGAGGAGACGCGGACTGTAAGATTCCGCCACGCACCGAAGGAAGGATCGTCGGTCCATCGTTGGTCCAATCTCCCAGCCCTCACTCACTTACTCTTTTCATGTTTTTCCTCGGTCTCGCTCTCGGCATCGTGCTCGCGGCATTCCTCGCGAATTTTATCTCCAGCGAGAAACATATCCGGCACCGGATCAAATCGGCGTACGCCATCGACGATCCACAATTTGTCCGCTCCATGAACGGCTTGTTGGGCCCGCCCCTGATTGGAGGGAATGCGATCACAGCCTTGGTAAACGGCGATGAGATTTTCCCGGCGATGTTGGAGGCCATCCGTGGCGCCCGGGCCTCGATCACGTTCGAAACGTTTATCTACTGGCGGGCGGAAATTGGGCACCAGTTTGGAGAGGCGCTCACGGAACGGGCGCGGGCCGGCGTGAAGGTGCACGTCCTCATCGACTTCGTGGGCTCCAATAAAATGGATCCGAAACTGCTCGAGGAAATCAAGGAGGCCGGGGGAGAGGTCGAAAAATTCCACCCGCTTTCCTGGTACCATTTCTCCCGGTTTAATAATCGTACCCACCGCAAGCTTCTGATCGTCGATGGCCGGATCGGCTTCACCGGCGGGGTGGGCATCGCCGACGAATGGCAGGGGAACGCGCAAGATCCGGAGCATTGGCGCGACACGCACTACCGCATCGAGGGGCCGGCGGTGGCCCAGATGCAGTCTGCCTTCATGACGAACTGGATCAAGACGCGATCCACCGTCGAACACACCGTGGAGTATTTCCCGGAGATCAAGCCGGCCGGTTCCCTGGAGGCGCAGATGTTCCACAGCTCGCCCCAGGAAGGCAGTGAGGACATCCGGCTGATGTACCTGCTTTCAATCGCGGCCGCGCGGCGTCAAATCCGGTTGGAGCAGGCCTATTTCGTGCCGGACAATCTGACGGTCGAGCTTCTCGTCGCCGCCCGTAAACGCGGGGTCGCGATCGAAATCATCACGCCCGGGCCGGAGACGGACACGCCTTTGGTGCGCCGGGCCAGTCGCTCGCTGTGGGGCGAGCTGCTCGAGGCCGGGGTGAAGATCTACGAGTACCTGCCGACCAATTTCCACTGCAAGCTGATGGTGGTCGATGGGCTCTGGTCCTCCGTCGGCTCAACGAATTTCGACAACCGTTCCTTCCGCCTCAATGACGAGGCCAACCTCAACGTGCACGACGCCAAGTTCGCCGCCCGGCTGGAGGAGATCGTCGCCGACGATTTGCGGCACAGCCGCGAGATTTCGTTCGCAGAATGGAAGCGGCGTCCCCTGCGGGAAAAATTACTGGAGCACACCGTGGGCCTTTTCCGCAGCCAGATGTAGCCTGGGATTGGGCCGGTCCGGTTTGACGGCCGCGGCTGGTTCGCGTGCAGTGGAAATTGGGCGCCGGGGGCGTTTGCTTGAGCGTTGCTCCGGGGCTTGCGGTGGCTTCGCTTCTGCCCGGCCAGCTTTCGCCGTACCCCAACCCGCGTCCCTCCGCCCATGCCTCTCCGCCCCGCCTTGCCTCTCGCGGCGTCGAGCTTCCGCTCGTCGCCATTTTCTTCGTACGCTCATGGTCGGCGCCGCCACCGCAGCGGTGCTGCCGCGCGCGTTCGGCGCCCTGCCCAAGGCAAAGATCACCAAGGTCAACATTTACCGCCCGCCCAACCTCAACCTGCATTTCAACCAGAGCAACATGGCCCGTTTTCCGGCCCGGTCCTGGTCGAGATCGGCCAGAACCGGACGCTGCCGGAGCATATCAGCGAGAGCCTCGATTTCCGTCGCGGCAAGCTCTGGCCCAATGGCCGCCCCGGCCTCGGCGTCACCCTCAACATGGAGCGCCTCACGCTCGTCACGGCCATCACCGAGCCGGGCGCGAACCGGACGATCTATTTCCGGCCGGACGGCTCGCAAACCAGTTGGTGACGGCTAAAACCCTTCGGTCGGCGCATTCCATCTGCCGCGCGGGGATACGGGTAAAACCTTATCGACGTCAACGTCCGGATCGGGCATGCTCGATTCGTTCAAGCAACTCCAACCCTATAGGATTCACGCTATGGCAAAGAAAAGCAGAGGCGGCCGTATGACCGCAGCCAAGACACGCGCCGCAAAATCGTCCGGTGGCAAAGGCCTGGTCAAGAAGCGTCCCGCCGGTCGAAACATAATGAAAACGTAAGGCTCGCGCCATTACGTCAGAACTCAGGCCGTCTTATGACGGCCTTTTTTGGTGTTGGTGTCTCCTGCCGTGGTCGTCCCAGCCGGTTTCGCCGAAAAAACTTCGCTCTCCGCGCCAGTCCGCCGGGCTGATCGCCAGTCCAGCGGCCTGGGGTCTGGCGGGCGGGGAATCGCGCACTCCAACCTGTTGCAATTCCGTTGATAAGGCCGTGCGGGCCGCCGGTGGGAAAGAGGGGGCGGCGCGAATAGAGGCCGACCCGCCGGTCGGATCTTTCGCCGAAGAACTTACGGCTGGCATGAGTTGGGCTTGGCATCGGACAGCCCGGGAGTCATTTCTTCGCTCCCCCCAATTAATACCCATGAATAAACGCATTGGACTCTTCACTGACGTCACCAAGAAACAGAAAAGCGGCCGGACGACCACGGCGTCGTACGTCGAGATTATGGCGGCCCAGGATCTCGCCGAGAAACTGCTCGGTCTCGGTGCCAAGAAAGTCGGCCTGCTGCGCCGCGATCGCCTCGGCACGACCCATCTCGAAGGCAGCATGTTTGCCGTCGCCGATTTGAAACAAGAGCACGTGGAATGGGCCTCGGCGAAGCCTGTGGGTTTCGAGACCCGCGGGATTTTCTACGCGGCGAAGTAACGGCCGGCGCTATGCGCCCTCCGATTCGAGGCGGGGCTGGTGGCCCTGAACCGGCTTGAGCTCCCGCCGGCGCTGGCGGCTGGCATCCGCCTTCGCCGCGCCTCCCTGACCATCGCCTCAGGGGTCTGACTGGCCATCCGCGCGCGTGCCGTTCGGCCACGCGGCGGCGGAGAGGCGCTTCCCAAACTCCGGCGACCGGAATCGCGTCCGCCATGGAACCCGTGGCGCTCCGCGCGATTTCCGCATTCGCGATTGGCCTTCTGTCGCCGTCCGCGGTTTCTTCTTCGTTCCATGCCCGGCCGAAAGCAAATCCCGCGTCCCCGCCGCCCGCGTTCGACCGGGAAATCCCCCCCGACCGGCCTGCCGGGTCACGCTTTGCTGGTGATCGATCATGAGCGCTTGCAAAGCGCGGCGTGGGCGGAGTTTCACACCGCGCGCAAGCGGGTCGACAAGGCGGCGCGCGACCTGCATCGGCATGAAGAGATCGACGTCCCCGCCTACGACGCCTGGCTGCATCGTACGTTTCCACTTCAGGTGACGACCCTCCGCGAATTGCATGAGGAGGTGGCAACCAAAGCGCGTCAAATCCGCTCCGTGCAGGCCATGGCCACCCACAGCGGCCGGTCCGTGAAGCGGCTCTGGCGGGAGCAAAAGGATCGCGCCGCCAACCCCGAGGCGTTTCGCAACAAGGCCCGCGCCGAACGCGAACCCGATTTCGAAGCGGAGGCAGAGGAAGCAGGACGCCGCTATGACGCGCGCCGCGAGGACTTCGAAACTGGGCCCGCCACGCGTCGTACCGTCGCCGCGCGCGATATCTACCGGCGGCTCGTGCAGCGCCTCCACCCAGATCGCGGCGGCGCGTGGACTCCGGCGCGCCAGCGGCTCTGGCATGAAGTGCAGAAGGCGTGGGCGACGGGCGACAGCGACTGGCTCGCCCGGCTGGAGGTGGAATGGGAGACTGCGCACGAGGTGGTCGGCCCGAAATCGCCC
>JBKJRG010000432.1:0-5280 GCA_046594805.1 Opitutaceae bacterium
GCCGAGGCCATCGAGGAATTGCTGAACAACAAGCAGCTGGCGCGCAAGCTGGGCGAACAGGGCCGCCACTGGGTCGGCGAGCGCTTCGGTTTCCCCAAATACATCAGCGGCCTCGAGGATCTCTTCGCCCGCCTCGGCGGCGGCGCGGTCTCCGTCGCCGCCCCCACTCCCGCGCCCGATCGGGTCGGCGCCCCGCTCGAAAACTCGGCCTCGTTCGCCGGCCACCCATGAGCACCGCTCCTTCTCATGTGCTGATTGCCATCGTCGGCGGCTCCGGGGCCGGCAAGGGCTGGCTGGTCAGCCGCCTGTGCCAGTTGCTGGGTGACAGCGCCTGCCACCTCCAGCTCGACGATTTCTATCGCGATCGTTCGCACCTGCCGCCCGCGCGCCGGGCCCGGCTAAATTTCGACGTGCCGCATGCCATCGATTGGGCCTGGGCCGTCCGCGCCCTGCGCGAATGTCGCGCCGGCCAGGCCACCCGGGTGCCGCGCTACGACTTCGCCACCTATTCCCGGCTCAGCGCCGCGCCGACCTGGACCCCGCGCCCGGTCGTCCTCGTCGATGGCTTGTGGCTCCTGCGTCCACCGGCGGTCCGCCAGCTCTTCGACCTCGCCATTTTTCTCGATACGCCGACCGCGCTCCGCCACGAGCGCCGCATCGCCCGCGATGTCGCCGAGCGCGGCTACACGGCCGACGATGTCCAGGATCGCCTGCGCACCGCCGTCGCGCCGATGCACGACCGCTATGTCGAGCCGCAGAAAAAATACGCCGATGTCATCCTCGCCCAGCCCTTCGAGGAACGCGAGCTGCTGAACCTGGCCGACAAGCTCTGGGCTTTGCTCAGTCGCGCCCGGCTGGCGAACCGCTGGATGCCCGAAACTTTCCGCTCCGAACTTCTTTCGCTCCTCGCGAACCATGAATACCGCAACTGATCGCCGCCTCCCGCCCGAATTGCTCGAGCGTTTTGCGACGTTCGAAACTCCCCTCGGCCGCCGCCGGCTGCAACTCTACCTCCAACGCAAGCGCCTGATCTGGCGCTGGGCCATCGGGGGCGCACACGTCGCCAAGCGCATCCTCGATCTGGTGGGCAGCGGCTGCGCCCTCCTCCTCCTGAGCCCGCTCTTCTTCCTGATCGCCCTTTCGATCAAAATCGAGGATCGCGGGCCCATCCTCTTCCCGCAGATCCGCGTGGGCCGGTTCGGCCGGGAATTCCGGATGTTCAAATTCCGCTCCATGCGCGTCGATGCCGAGGCCAGGCTCAAGGAACTGCTGGCCAAAAACCAGCACCAGCATGGCGTCACCTTCAAGATGAAGGACGACCCGCGCATCACGCGCGTGGGAAAATGGCTCCGCAAATTCTCCTTCGATGAGCTGCCCCAGTTCTACAATGTCTTCCGCGGCGAAATGTCCCTGGTCGGGTCGCGGCCGCCCGTCCCGCGCGAAGTGGCGCTCTACACCCTGGCCGATCGCCGCCGCCTCGCGGTGAAGCCCGGCATCACCTGCATCTGGCAGATCAGCGGCCGCGCCGAGATCGACTTCTCCGGCCAGGTTAACCTCGACGTCCGCTACATCGAAAGCCGGAGCGTGCGCCAGGACATCAAGATCCTCTTCAAAACCATCCCCGCGGTCATTTCCGGGAAAGGAGCTTACTGATGAAAGCCCTGCTCATCTGCCCCGCCGACCGTCCCGCCGTCGCTCACCTCGCGGAAAATGCGCCGCTCGCCATCGCGCCGCTCCTGGGCAAATCCGTCGCCGAATATTGGATCGAGACGCTGGCCGCCCGCGGCGCCAAGCACCTGCTCGTGCTCGCGTCCGATCGCCCCAACCAGGTTCGCGCCGTCCTCGGCGACGGGGCCAAGTGGGGCGTCAAGCTCGAGGTCCTCCCGCAAAACCGGGAGCTTGGCCGCGCGGAAGCCCGCGCGAAATATTGCCCTGCCGGCGCGAAAGACTGGCTGCCCGGGGAAAACATCATTGCCCTCGATTGCCTGCCGGACCGGCCCGACCTGCCCCTTTTCGAAAGTTACTCCGGCTGGTTCTCCGCGCTGCAGGCCTTCATGCCGCACGCGATCACGCCCGCCCGGATTGGCGCCCGCGAGATTCACCCGGGCGTCTGGGTGGGCCTGCACGCGCAGATCTCCGCGACCGCGCAGCTGCATCCGCCCTGCTGGATTGGCGAGAACACGATTGTCGGCGCCAATGCCGTCATCGGCCCCGGCACCATCCTCGACGACCGCGTGGTGATCGAGCACGGCGCCCGGATCGTGCAGAGCGTGGTCGGGCCCGAGACTTTCGTCGGCGAAATGAGCCTGGTCCTGCACTCGGTCGTGCATGGCAACCAGCTGCTCAACTGGCAAAGCGGCTCCTGCCTGCGAGTATCGGACGACTTCCTCCTCTCCTCCCTCGAGGCGCGCACCTTCCGCACCGCCACGGCCAGCGTGCCGGCACGAGTGGCCGCCCTGGCGGCCATGATCGTCACCGCGCCCTTCGCGCTGATTGTGATGGGCATCTCCCTTCTCCGTGGTGACACTCCGCTTCAGCTCCGGCTCGGGGTGCGCCCCCAAACCAAGGCGCGACGGGGCGCGATGGAAACCTTTGCCTACTACGAATTGATCGGCGCGCGCAACTGGCTACGCCGCTGGCCGCAGTTCTGGAGCGTGGTCTGCGGCAGTCTCGCCTGGTTCGGCAACCGCCCGCTCCGTCCCACCCAGGCGATCGCCCTCAGCAACGATTTCGAACGGCTCTGGATCGCCACGCCGCCCGGGCTCGTCTCGCTCGCCGATGCCCACGGCTGCCCCGAGGGTCTCAGCGAAGAGGCCTGCGCCCACGCCAGCTTCTATGCGGTGAATGCCAGTCGCCGCCTCGACTGGTTCATCATCTCACGCTCGTTCCTCCGCGCCGCCACCGCCTGGCCCCTGCGCTGGGTCCGGCGCAAGGACAGCACGGTTCGCCTGCCCCAGCTTCTGCCGAAACAGCAAAATTAGCCCTCCCCCACTTTCCTCCCGACCACCTCCTCCTCTCCTTTGTTAACCGAAAGTACCTATGAAAATTGAACACGATGGAAATAATCTGCGCGTGAGCGACATCTCGGAATTGAACGCCGTCAACGCGTCCGCCTTCCGCGATGAAGTTCGCGCCGCGATGCCGTCCTCGCCCGAATCCATCGAAATCGATCTGTCGCAGACGCGTTTCGTGGACAGCTCCGGCCTCGGCGCGCTGTTTGCGCTCTACAAGTCCGCCAGCAACGGCAACGACGGCGTCATCCTGCGCCTGCTGAATCCGCGTCCGCCCATCCAGCAGCTCTTCGAGCTGACGCAGCTGCACCAGCTCTTCGAAATCGCGCGGCGCTAGCCGCTCTTTTCCGGATCCCCGGCCGGCGCTGCGGCGCAGCGTCGGCGCTGTGCCGCCCCGTTCTCCGCCGCTGCCGCGACCGGTGAGTTTCGGGTCCACCCTTTCCTCTTTCCATGGCCGACTCCATTCCAGCGGAGCGTGGCGTTTCCAACCGCATCGTCTTCCCGTGCGACCTCGCCGAAGCGCGCGTGGCCACGCGGGTCCTGCGCGCCTTCCTCGGCGAACAAGGCCTGGACGAGGGCGAGCAATTCAACTGTGAGCTCTGCCTCGCGGAGGCCTGCAACAACGCCGTCCAATACGCCACCGAGGCCGGCAAAAGCCTGCCGATCATCGCAGAAGCAATCTGCCACACCTCCAACGTCGAGCTCCGGGTGATCGATCATACCGCCGGCTTCCAACTCGGCGCCAAACCGGAGCTGCTCGCCCCGGAAGGCGAGAATGGCCGCGGCCTTTTCATCATCCAGTCATTGATGGACTACGTGCGCTACTACAGCGCCCCCGGCGAAAACACCCTGGTCATGCGTCGCACGCGCACCAGCCAGCAGCACCGGCCGGCCGAGGATGCCGCCAATGCCACGCTCGAGGATGCCCGCCGCCAGCTCGAGAATTGCCAGCACACCATCAGCGGCATGGCCCGCGAGCTGTGCTTCCGCTCGGAGAGCCTGGCCGCCATTTTCCGTTGTTGCACCGAGCTCGGCCGCAGCAGCGATCTCGAAGGCTTCAGCCACCGGATGCTGACCGATCTGATGCATCTCACGGCCGCGGACTGGTTCGTCCTGCGGTTGCTGCCCGCAGGCGCGTCGCGCCTGGAAGTATTCGCCGTCTCCTCCCCCGAGTTGCGCGCCGATGCCCTGGTCATGGGCCACTCGGGCGAACCCGATGCCTCGATCGAGCTCGTCGCCGCGCGGGCCCGCCGCGACGTGGAGTATGACGCCCGCCGCGTGCCGCTCGACCGCGAGCCGCTGCGGATTGCCGGGGAGAATGCCACCGGCATCGTCCAGCCACTCCTTTTCGGCGACAAACTGGTGGGCACCCTGGCCATCGGACGCCGGGAGGCGGATTCGCCCTTCTCCGTCCTGCAGGCGGAAATGGTCCGAACCTTTTCCGAATTCATGGCGATGCAGGTCGTCAACGCGCGCCACCTGATCGAACAGGTTCATTCGCGCCTGGTCGCGCACGAGCTCGACATCGCCCATCGCATCCAGCGCGCCCTGCTGCCCCGCACGCTGCCGCAGCTCGGCGGCTTCGGCCTCTCCGCCAACTGGGAAAGCGCGCGCCAGGTCGGCGGCGATTTCTACGACGCGATTCCACTCAGCGATCATTCGATGCTGCTGGTGATGGCGGACGTCATGGGCAAGGGCGTGCCGGCCGCGATGTTCGCGACGATCATGCGCAGCCTGCTCCGCGCCATGGCCGGCCGCAGTCATCACCCCGCCAAGCTGCTCAAGCGGTTGAACGAGCTCCTGTACGAGGAGCTGTCGACCGTGGGCATGTTCATCACCGCCCAGCTCGTCTTCATCGACCTGCGGCGGCGGCATCTCGTCGCGGCCAGCGCCGGCCACTGCCCGGTGTTCATCCTGTCGGGCGGCACCGTGCGCACGCTGAGCGTGACCGGGACTCCCCTCGGCATCCTGCCCAACGCCACGTTCCGGCAGCAGACCACCACGCTCGACTCGCCCGGCGGCCTGATGCTCTACACCGACGGCGTCACCGAGGCGCTCAATCCCGCGGGCGAGATGTTTGGCCAGGAGCGTCTCGCGCAATGGCTGCGCGACCGCGCGCTCATGACCGTTTCCGCCGAGGCGCTCCGGGACGAGCTTTCCGCCGATCTCACGCGCTTCCGCGGCGCCACCCCGCTGCGCGATGACCAGGCATTTCTCCTCCTGACGGAAACAGCGGCCTCGTCCGATGCCGCCCGCCGCGCTGCTTCGC
>JBKJRG010000699.1:0-7167 GCA_046594805.1 Opitutaceae bacterium
CAACCCGCACCGCCGATTGGAAAATTTCTGTTCATTAGTGTCCATTAATGGTTCCCACTCTTCGTCCTTCTTTCCCCTATGTTCGAATCCCTTACCGAAAAACTAGGCAACGCACTCCGCAATCTGCGCGGCGTCGGCAAACTCTCCGAGGAAAACATGGCGGAAACGCTGCAGGAGGTGCGCACCGCCCTGCTCGCGGCCGATGTGCATTTCAAGGTCGCGCGCGAATTCGTCGAGCGGGTCCAGCAGCAATGCGTGGGGCAGGAAGTGCTCAAGGGCGTCGCGCCCGGCCAGCAAGTGGTCAAGATTATCCACGATGAACTGGTGCGGCTGCTCGGCGAGGGCACCACCGACCTGACCGGCGCACGGCCTTTGCAAATCATGATGGTCGGTTTGCATGGCTCGGGCAAAACGACGTCCACCGCCAAGCTGGGCAAGCTCCTGAAAAAACGGGGCTATCGCCCGTTCGTCGTCGCGTGCGACGTCCAGCGGCCCGCCGCCATCGACCAGCTCGAAATCCTCGCGAAGCAGGAAGAGCTCGGCTTCTATGCCGACCGGAATTCCAAGGACGTCCCCGCGATTGGCGCCGCCGGGCTCAAGGCCGCGCAGGCCGCCGGCGCGGACGCGATCCTCTTCGACACCGCCGGGCGGCTGCAAATCGACACCGACCTGATCGAGGAGGTCAAAAAACTGCGCGGCCGGATCCAGCCGGATGAGGTGCTGCTCGTCGCGGACGGCGCGCTCGGCCAGGAGGCAGTCAACGTCGCGAAGACTTTCCACGAGGCGCTCCAACTCACGGGCTTGATCCTGACCAAGCTCGATGGCGACACCCGCGGCGGCGCGGCGCTGTCGATCAAGTCCGTCACCGGCGTGCCGATCAAGTTCATCGGCGTCGGGGAAAAGACCGGCGACTTCGAGCCCTTTTATCCGGATCGGCTCGCCTCGCGCATCCTCGGGATGGGCGACGTGGTGTCGCTGGTCGAGAAAGCGCAGGAACACATCGACCAGAAGGAAGCGGAGAAGATGGCGGAGAAACTACGCAAGGCGGACTTCGACCTGGAAGACTTTCTCGCGCAGATGCAGCAGGTGAAAAAGATGGGCTCGATGCAGAGCATCATTGGAATGATGCCTGGCATGAGCGGCATGCAACTGCCCGAGGGGGCGGACAAGCAGATGGATCGCACGGAAGCGATCATCCGCTCGATGACGAAACAGGAGCGGCGCAAGCCTGACATCCTCAATGGCAACCGGCGTCAGCGGATCGCGAACGGCGCCGGAGTGAAAATCGTAGAGGTCAACCAGCTGCTGAAGCAGTTTCAGCAGATGCAGAAAATGATGAAAATGTTCAAGGGCGGCGGGGGAAAGAAGATGATGCGCCAGATGGAGGCGTTGAAGGCAAAGGGCGGGTTCCCGGGAATGTGAGAAGAAAAGGAGCTTCCTTGGTCGTCATGGCCTCCCAAGCGCCGGTCACCATTGGGTGTGACCTGGCTAGGGCCGCGCCGGGGTGCTGATTTCCGCGGTCGCAGGGCGGAGTTTCATTTCGACAAAGTGCTCCCGTTGATCATCCACCAACGGGAACGTTGCTCCCGGCAGTCTGCTTCCGTCCAAGGCCAGTGATGCCCCCTCGGTGGATTCCGCCCCGAGTTGCGTGATGGTGAGGTGATAAACCGTCTGGCGGTAGCGGTAGTGGATTTTGAATGACGGCCAGGCCCGCGGCATTCTCGGAGTGAGCCGCAGGCGGTCCCCTTCCAGGTTTGCACCCAGGAGCGTCTCAATCAGCAGGCGATACATCCAGCCCGCCGAGCCCGTGTACCAGGTCCACCCGCCGCGGCCCACGTGCGGAGCCACGCCGTAGACGTCCGCGGCGACGACATACGGCTCCACCTTGTAGGTGGCGATTTGCTCCGCCGTTTCCCCGTGGTGAACCGGGTTTAGCAGCGTGAACAGCTCCCACGCGCGTTCATTTTCGCCCATGAGCGCCACCGCCATTGTGGTCCAGATGGCGCCGTGGGTGTATTGGCCGCCATTCTCCCGGACACCCGGAATGTAGCCCTTGATGTAGCCGGGATTCTGAGGCGACTTGTCGAACGGTGGGTCGAATAATTGGATCAACCCCGCTTTCGGCCGGACCAGCCGCTCCTGCGCCGCCTGCATCGCCGTCCGCGCCCGCTTCGGATCGCCCGCGCCGCTGAGGATCGACCAGCTTTGCGGCAGCGAATCGATCTGGCACTCGGCATTGGTCTTGGAGCCCAGCGGCTCGCCGTTGTCGAAATACGCCCGTCGATACCACTCTCCATCCCACGCTTCAGCCTCGATGTTGAGTTGGAGTTGGCGCGCCTGCGCGGCGCAGCGTTCGGCAAAGGCGGCATCTCCGCGGGTGCGCGCAAGTCCGGCGAACTGCGTCAGCACGTCGTAAAGGAAAAAGGCCAGCCAGACGCTTTCGCCGCGTCCTTCCTTTCCCACCATGTTCATGCCGTCGTTCCAGTCGCCGCAGCCGATCAAGGGCAGGCCGTGCGCGCCAAATTTAAACCCGTTCTCGATCGCGCGCACGCAATGCTCGTAGAGCGTGGCCGACTCCTCGGAGCGATGGGGCAAGTCGTAGTAGGCCTCCTCCTCGGGCTTGACCGGCCGCCCTTCGATAAAATTGATCCTTTCATCGAGCACGCCAGTGTCGCCGACACACGAGACGTACCGGCAGGTGACATAGGGCAGCCAGAGATAGTCGTCGGAAAAATGCGTCCGCACGCCCCGCCCCACGGGCGGATGCCACCAGTGCTGCACGTCGCCTTCGCGAAACTGATGCGCCGCGGCCCGGAGGAGCTGCTGCCGGGTCAGGGCCGGTTCCGCGTGGACCAGCGCCATCACATCCTGCAATTGATCGCGGAAACCGTAGGCCCCGCCGGACTGGTAAAAGCCGGTTCGTCCCCAGATCCGGCAGCTCAGGGTCTGGTAGAGCAGCCAGCCGTTCGCCATCACGTTCACCGCCGGGTCCGGGGTATCCACGTTAATGGCACCGAGCGTGCGATTCCAATATCCCCAGACGCCTTCCAGCGCCTCCCGGCTGCCGTCGGCCCGCCGGAAGCGGAGGATCAGCGTCTGGGCATCCGCCAGCGAGCGGCCCGCCCCGAGTCGAAAGGTGGTTTCACGCTCCTGGCCGTCGGGCAGCTCGAAGGCGACCTGCAACGCGCCGCAGGGGTCGAGCCCGGCGCCGACCTTGCCCGAGAGCCGGACCCGCTTCAAGGCGGCGGGGTGCGCGAGGCTGCCATTGCGCCCGACGAACTCCCGGCGATCGCCCGTGAACGTGCGGGTGGTTTCGTTCACGTCGAAAAACACCACCCGCTCGGCGAACTCGGTATTGTAATGGTTGCGGGCCAGCAAAGCCCCGGTCTTGAGGTCCATTTCCGTGTGCACGTGCAGCAGGCTCTTCGGCCGCAGTTCCCCGAGGACCCATTCGCAATAACCGGTGACGGATAAACGCCGCGGCCGCCCGGAGACGTTGCGCAGCTTCAGAACGTTGAACTTCACCGGCGCATCCATCGCCACATAGACCCAAAGCTCGGAGGCGATGCCGCACTCCGTATGTTCGAAGACCGTGTAACCAAAACCATGCCGGATGACGTACGGGGTCGCCCCCCGCGCGGGTGCAGGCGAGGGCGACCAATACTGCCCGGTCTGATCGTCACGGATGAAAAATGCCTCGCCGGAAGTGTCCTGGACCGCGTCATTGTTCCAAGGCGTGAGCCGGAACTCGTGGGCGTTCTCCAGCCAGGTGTAAGCACCGCCGCTCTCCGAGACGACGGTGCCGAAGGAGGGGTTGGCCAGCACATTCACCCACGGCGCGGGCGTCACCTGGCCGGGCTGGAGCGTGATGACATACTCGTGCCCATCGCGGGTGAAACCGCCGAGGCCGTTGTTGAAGATCAAGTCTCGCGGCGGCAGGGGGCGTGGCGCGTCAGGCAGCGCCGGGCGGGCATGCGCCAACGCCGGGACCAGGGCCTCCGTGGCGCCACGCTGCTCCAATTGTTCGGCCAGCGTCCCGCTCTCGTCATCGAGGACGATCCGCGCCACGGCCTGGAGCAGGACGCGGTCCTCGGGCGGGATCTGTTCGAGGCGCCGGACGAAAATGCCGCCCGGCTTGTCCAGCATTTGCGCCTCAATGCCTGACGAAATGAGGCTGGTGATTTCCTCCTGCAACGATTGGCGGTAGACGGAATCGTCTTCATTCACGATCACCAATTCGACGGTCAGGCCCTTGAGCCGCCAGTACGAGTGGGCCTGGACGATTTGCCGGACCAGCGTGAGCGTCTTGGTCGTGGTGACCCGGAGAAGGACCAGGGGTGCGTCCCCCGAGATGCCGTAGCTCCACAGTCCATTCTGTCCCCGCCGATTGGTGCGCAGCACCGCGGGGCTGGCCCGGCGCAGCGGATCGGCGTAAAGCAACGCGCTGGCAAGCCGGCCGAAAAGCTGCGCATCAGCTTCCGTGGCATTGAGGCGTCGCAGCGTCACCTGGCTGTGCGTCCACGCCAGTTCCAACGCCCGGTCGCCCATGCGGGAATTCTGGTATTTTTCCACCAACGCCAGCGCATGCTCGCGGCTTTCCGAGGCCCCCAACACCACGTCGATCATTACGGAGGCGTTGGGCGGCAGCGTCACGCGACGGCGCAACGCGACCACGGGATCGAGCACGGAGCCAATGGTGTTGGAGAGCGGGCCCGGCTGCTGCATGGCCGCCGGCTCGGCCGCGGTCCGGCCCCGACCCACGAAACGCGAACGATCGGTTTCGCAGGAAACCTCGCCGGCCACGCCGTCGTGGCAGACCATGAGATGCAGCAACCACGGCGGTTTTTCTTCATGCGAGCGGGCGCGACGGGTGCAGAGCACGGCGGAAGACGCCGCCACGAATTCCGTTTGCACGAACAGATTGCTGAAGGCCGGATGCGCGGCATCCGCCGCGGGCGGGGCCAGCACGACTTCGGCGTAGGTGGTCAGCTCGATCACGCGCTCCGTGCTGGAGCGGTTGACGATCGTGGTTCTTCGCAGCTCGATGTCGTCCTCGGGCGAGACGCTGATCGCGGTATGCAGGTCGAGGTCGGCGTGCCGTTGGCGGAACTCGGCGCGCCCCTGGGTGAAGATCGCCTCGAATCGCTTGGTGGCGTGCAGCGTCGGTTGAAACGCGGTCGACCAGAATTCCCCGGTCGCCACGTCGCGGAGGTAGACAAAGGTGCCCCAGCAATCCCGCGTGGCGTCCTCGCGCCAGCGGGTGAGCGCCAGTTGGTGCCAGCGGCTGTAACCGCCCCCGGCGCTGCTGATCGCCACGTGGTAGCGGCCGTTGGAAAGCAGATGGACATCGGGGGCAGGCGAGTTCGGGTTGGTGTAGACCCGCATCACATCCTTCCCGTCGTTGGAACGCTTGCGCGACTCCTCCAGTTCCAAATCGGTGGAAAACACGCTGGGCGCGGCCTTCGGCACCCGCTCCTGCAGGAGGAGGTCGGCGGCCTTCAACAATGGACAGGCGAGGAAACGCCGCTGCATCGGGCGGTCGTGCAACACATAGAGGAGCGCCAGCAGGCTCATGCCATGGTGATGCGCCATGTAGGAGCGGATGGTGGCGCTCGTTTCGCCGGGGGGCAGGTGGGACGGCGTGTAATCGACGGCCTCGTAGAATCCGTAGGGGCCCCCCTGCCCTTCCCGAGCCAGCCGTTGCAGGTTCTCGCACGCGGCCTGGGGCGCCACCATCAAGGCCATCGCGGTCGCGTACGGCGCAATGACCAAATCCTCGGACAGCCCGCGCTTCAGCCCGAGCCCGGGAACGCCAAAGGCGCGGTATTGATAGTTTAGATGCACATCGGTCCGGTTGTAGCCCGACTCCGAAATGCCCCACGGGACACCGCGGGATTCACCGTACTCGATCTGATGCCGGACCACGGCCTGGCAGGTGTGCTCGAGCAGGGTGTTTTCGTAGTTCGGCATGACCAGGAGCGGCATCAGGTACTCGAACATCGAGCCGCTCCACGAGACCAGGATGGGATCCCCGTGCGAGGCGACCAGCAGGCGGCCCAGCGAAAACCAGTGGTCATGCGGCACCTGTCCTTGCGCGATGGTGACATAGCTGCCCAAGCGGGCTTCCGACGCCAGCAGGTCATAGAAACTGGCGTCCCGGCGCTGCTCGGTGACATTGAAACCGATCGCGAACAATTCCCGCGCCGGATCGAACAGGAAGCTGAAATCCATCACGGCAAATTCCTCGGCCTGGCCGGCGAGGGCCTCCCAGCTCACGATGCGTTCAAGGGCCCGGGCACCCGCTTCGCGGAGACAGCGCGCCCATCCGGTTTGATCCGCCCCCGCGCTTGGTGGGCCGAAGCTATGCTCCCACTCCGCCAATTCGCGCAAGGTCGGGCCCTGGTCCAGGCGCGCCGCGAGCGCGGACGGAGCACCGGCCAGGCAGCCGGGCGTTAGGAGCCACGGTGCCAGAAAACGTAGTTCCTCGAGCTGATCCTCGCAGTTCTGCCGCAGGGTTTGCGCCCACCGCTTCAACTCCTCTTTTTCCTGCGCGAATGACGCGGCGATTTCAGTCGCGCGGCGCGTCGCCCGTTCCAGCACCGCGTGCGCGGCGGCTAGGGTGACCGGCGCCGGGGCGAGCTCGGCGTCGAATCGGGCGAGCGCCGGGTGCTTGCCCCCCAGGCCGCGCAGGATGGCGAGCGTGTCGCGCAGGCCGGCGAAAGCCTGCGGGGTGAAAATTTTCCCATCGGCGATTTCACGCAGCCCGGCGCCGAGGGTGAGGAGATGCCCCGCGAGGTTGCCGCTGTCGACCGAGGAAACATAATAGGGCAGCAGCGGCTGCAGCGTGCGGGTATCATACCAGTTGTAGAAATGGCCGCGGTGGCGCTCGAGTCGCCCCAATGTCGCGAAGATGTTTCGCGTCCGCGTCAAAAGTCCGCCACCTGCGAGGTAGCCAAAATCCCGCGCCGCCAAGTTCGCCAGCAGTGCCAGACCGATGTTCGTCGGGGAGGTGCGCGAGGCGATTAGGGGCACGGGCTCCTCCTGGAAATTATCCGGGGGCAGCCAGTTCTCCTGCGGTGTGACAAAGGTTTCGAAGAAATGCCAGGTCCGGCGGGCCGTCTGGCGCAGGAACTCCCGTTGCTCGCCCGACAAATCCGGCGCCGGTGG
>JBKJRG010000863.1:0-5375 GCA_046594805.1 Opitutaceae bacterium
GGGCGATTTTCTCGAGCGCGGCCGTGAGAGCCCGGCCGAGCGGCGAGCCGTGCCAGGCGGCGAAGGTGCGGCCAGCCAGCGCGAGCGCGAGGGCTTCGTCGGCGTCGATACGCAGCAGCGGCAGCAAAGGGTGATGATGCGTGCAGCAGTAGCTGTGCGAGGCGGCGTCCCAGGCGATGGGGACGCCGAATCGGTCGCGCATGAATTCGATGTCGCGCTTGATCGTGCGCGACGAGACTTCGAACTCGCGGGCGATCGATTCCGCGGTGATTTGGTGCTCGTTGCCGAGGCGCTCGTGGATGCGAACGATGCGCTCGAGCGCGGAGCGGCCGCAGGCGCGCGCGAGGCGGCTTCGGACGCGGGCAGGGAGGGGAGAAAGCAGAGGCTTGGAGGGCATGCGGGCCGTTAAAGGCGGAAGCACGTCGGCGAGTCGGCAAGGTTGTCGGACCCGGCGGCGCGCGAGGATTTGCTCGATTGCGGATTGGCACTCAATCGAAAAGGGCGTTGAGCCTCATCAAACAAGTCAGGCTTTCACGTCGTTCTGATTCGCGAATTGCGCCGCCGGGCTGGATTCTGGAGGGGGGTGCAGCGGAACACCTCAGGCTTCACCCTCACCCTGTTTGAGGAGTGCGAGCAGGACGGTGACGGGTTTGGAAGGTTTGCGGCGGGTGAGGGTGAAGCCTGAGGTGTTGGAGATGCTTCAAGCGCCCAAATGAGTTTCGAAGAGGTCTCGAAGAATGATCGCTGTGATTTTCGGCGGTTGGGAAACCGCCGCTCCTCCGGGAGCCGGATTCCACCGCCAACCGGCAGAGGCTCCCCCGCTGAAACTGCATCCAAACGCAACCTGGCCATGGGCCGACCCGATGCGGGAAAAAGGTTGGCGACGCTTTATCGTGCGGCAATGTGCCGATCGCCGACTGCCCAAATGTTTTCCGCTTCTCGTCCGATCATCTTCAACTGCTATGTCCTGTTTGTCGTGGCCGCCGCCCGGCTTTCAGCTCAGGTCACCGAGTCGCCGCATACCATCAAGCCGGGGAAGTTTCTCGTCGAGGTGGATGCCATTAAGCTGTCCTTCGGTCGGGCGGATGCCGCCGGCAACAAGTATGACGGACTCGCGGTGGCTCAAGGCGTCCTCTCCGTCGGGCTGACGCAAACCATCGACCTCCAACTCGGGGTCGACTTCTTTCTGCGCGAGCGGGTTGAATTCCGGGGCGCGCGCGACTCGCGGTCGGGCCTCGGCGATCTGACTTTTCGAACCAAGTGGACCTTCTGGCACGATGACCAGCTCGGGACCGCCGCGCTCATTCCCCACGTCAGGATGCCCACGGGGACCGGCGGTGTCGGCAGCAAGGCCGTCGAGGGCGGCCTGATCATCCCTTGGGCGACGGGCGTGGGCGCGGGGATCACCGCTGGCGCCATGCTACACTGGGATCTCGTGCGCAACGACGATGACAACGGGTACGACTCCCGTTTCCTGGTCACCGCTTTTGCGCAGCGCAATCTCACCGGGAACCTCGGAATCTACGGCGAGGCTGCACTTCAAGCCGCGTCGACCGGCCTTTCGGACTGGGCCGGCAGTGTCGGCGTCGGCGCGACTTGGCAGCTCACCACGAGCATCCAGCTCGATTACGAAGTCCTGCGCGGACTGAACGCACGTGCGTCGGACTGGACGCATGTGTGGCGGGTGAATTGGGAGTGGTAAGGCGATAAGCCAATTGCGGATTTCGGATCGCGGATTGCGGATTCCAAACACTGGCGTGCAGCATTCCAGCGGGAGATGAGAGCGCGCGGCTTGCTTCCGGTTTGGTTTTGAAATTCGCAATGCGCAATTCGCGATCCGCAATTCACTCGCCGGCAACTGCCGGCGGCGCACACTGACCTTCGATGTCGCAATCCTTCGCGCGTCTGGTGTTCGCCGTCACCGCCGTTTTCTTCGCCGCCTTTTTCATCTGGCCGGTGCTCCAGATCCTGCAGGGCGGGTTCGTCGATGCGGATGGCAATGTGACGTTCGCCTATCTCACGGCCCTGCTGGCCAACCCCACGTATCTCGGGGCACTGCGAAATTCATTCCTGCTCGCCTGCGCCGCGACCACCCTGGCGCTGCTGATCGCCCTACCCCTGGCGGTGGTAAGCGACCGGTTTGTGTTTCCCGGCAAGGGTCTCCTCGGTTCGCTCGTGCTGATCCCGATGATCCTGCCGCCCTTTGTCGGCGCGATCGGGATCAAACAAATCTTCGGCCAGTATGGCGCCTTGAACGCCCTGCTGCACCACGTCGGGCTGCTCGCGCCGGGCGCGACGGTGGACTGGTTTGCCGCGAACCAATTCTGGGGCATTGCCATCGTCGAGGCACTGTCGCTCTACCCGATTATTTATCTGAATGCCGTGGCTGCGCTGGCGAACATCGATCCGGCCATGGAGGAGGCGGCGCAGAATCTCGGGTGCACCGGATTCCGCCGGTTCTGGAAGATCACCCTGCCGCTCATCCGGCCCGGGCTTTTCGCTGGGGGCACGATCGTGTTCATCTGGGCGTTCACCGAATTGGGCACGCCGCTGATCTTCGATTACGACCGCGTGACGAGCGTGCAGATTTATTACGGGTTGAAGGATATTGGCGGAAACCCTTTCCCCTTCGCCCTCGTCGCCGTAATGCTGGCGTGCTCCGTCGGGATCTATGCGCTGAGCAAGGGACTCTTTGGCCGCCAAAGTTACGGCATGATGGCCAAGGCGACGAGCTCAGGCGGCCCGCGCCGCCTGCCGGCCGCACGGGCGTGGGCGTGCACCGCCTTCTTCGCGGGGGTCACGTTCGTCGCCGTGCTCCCCCACCTCGGCGTGGTCCTCGTGGCGTTCTCGCAGGACTGGTACGGCACGGTTGTCCCCGATAATTACACGCTCGATAATTTCCGCCTGGCCCTCGGCCACGACCTCACCGTGTCCTCGATCGCGAACAGCCTGCGCTTCGCCAGCATCTCGACCGTGGTCGATCTCGTGCTAGGGGTGCTCATCGCGTATGTCGTGGTGCGCAGCAAGATCGCCGGACGGCAGGTGCTCGATTTCCTGGCGATGCTCCCGCTCGCGGTGCCGGGACTGGTGCTTGCCTTCGGCTACCTGGCGATGTCGCAGGACGGGAAGTTTTTCTCGTTCCTCAACGCCACGCGCGATCCGACCGTGCTGCTGATCATCGCCTACTCGGTCCGCCGGCTGCCCTACGTCGTGCGTGCCGCCGCCGCCGGTTTCGAGCAAACGAGCGAGACGCTGGAGGAAGCCGCGCAAAACCTCGGCTGCCCGCCGCTGAAAGCGATGATCAAGATCACTCTGCCCCTGATCATGGCGAACCTGATCGCCGGCGGTTTGCTCGCCTTCGCCTTCGCCATGCTCGAGGTCAGCGACTCCCTGATCCTCGCGCAGAAGCAGGCCTATTATCCAATCACCAAGGCGATCATGGAGCTCTTCCAGTTGCTCGGCGATGGCAAGTTCATCGCCAGCGCCCTCGGCGTCTGGGCGATGGTGTTTCTCGGCGTCACGATTGCGGGCCTGAGCCTGATCCTCGGCAAAAAACTCGGCGCGATTTTCCGGGTGTAGGGTGAGTCTAGGGTCACAGTAAGCCGGCGCTTGAACAGCGCCGCTCCGGCGCGGAGCGGCGGTTTTCCAACCGCCGGGTTCCTCTCCGGGGCTCAGAGCTACTCGACCGAGTCCTTCAGCGCTTGCGGCGCCTTTATTCGGGGATTCACGGCGCCGGCTCGACCTTGACCGCTTTTTGGGCGTCCAGCGTCCGTTTTATGCTGCGGGTCAGATTGGCGACCGTGCCTTTGCCCCAGTAGTGCAGGAACAGCATGCGCGGCGTCTCGTGCGTCATGTGATGATGGATCGCGACAATGTTGATGCCCTCGCTGCGGAGGCTCTTGAGCACGGGCTGCAGTTCGTCTTCCCGCACCGCAAAGTCTCCGTCGACGACAGCATTGTCATCGGTGCCGGCGAACGCGGCCCAGGTGTTGACGCCCATTTCCTTCGTCATCTTGCAGCCGCAGGGCATCGTGACTTCGCGCCCAATCACCACCTTGAACATCCCGTTGTTCGCCTGCCCCTTCGTGCCGAGCGCAGTATCGATCGCGGCACCCGTGATCTCGTTCTTCCCGGGCGCAAAAGCGGCGCCGAACGTCCGGGCGGGCGAGGGCTGGGCGGCCCGGATCTCTTTTTGTTTCGCCATCGCCGCCTGCACGGCCTTCGCCATTGCCTCGACCGTGCCTTCACCGCCGAGGTGCATGAAATACACGCGGGGCTGGTCGAAAAAGAAATGGTTGTGTAGCGCGGTGACCGCCAACCCGGCGTCCAGCGCGGTGGACATCACGGGATTTACCTCATCTTCCAGCAGCACCAGATCCCCGGCGACCATTACCTCCGACGTCCCGCCGGCGGAGAACGCGGCCCAACTCGTCAGGCCCATGAAAGGCGGCATGGTCCACCCATCCACCGTGAACGCTTCGCTGCGCGGCTGCGTGACTTTGTGAACTTGTTCGCTTTCGGACCACGTGCCTTTCAATCCGGTCAGGTGGTCGATTTTAGCCGTGTCGAGGGCCGCAAGGGCCCACGGGGCCTGGCCCGCGCAAAACAGCACTAACCAGCAACGAATAAAAGAACGCATGGCTTAGAGACTAATGCTTTTTGAGTATGTCTCAAGCGGCTGCACGATTTGAAGCGATGTCCATGAACGAATCATCTCCCGTAACTCCCAATGCCGTCGACACCGTGCACGCACCGGCCGAGACGCACGGGAAACTTTTTCTGCGGTTCCTGCGGTTTGGTGCGCTGGCCTGGGGCGGGCCGGTCGCGCAGATTGACATGATTCGAAAAGAGCTCGTCGAAGAGGAGAAGTGGATCTCCCCCGGGCATTTCAAGCGGCTGCTCGCCATCTACCAGGTGCTGCCGGGGCCGGAGGCCCATGAACTGTGCGTTCACTTTGGGATGCTCGCGCGCGGCCGGTGGGGCGGAGTCCTGGCGGGGCTGGGCTTCATGCTGCCCGGCTTCATCCTGATGTTTGTCCTGTCGTGGCTGTACCTTCGGCTCGATCTGGCCGCCACCGCTTTCCAAGCCGTGTTCCTCGGAATCCAGCCCGCGGTGATCGCGCTGATTGTCCGGGCCTGCCATCGCATCGGCGGACACTGTCTGACGGATGCCTCACTTTGGATCATCGGCCTGCTGGCGGCCTTCGGCGAGCTGCTCAACGTTTCGTTTTATGTGACCCTGCCGCTGGCCGGCCTGGCCTATCTGTTCGCGGCGCAGCGACGCTGGTTTGCGGCGGCAATGGTGGGGGTGACTTTCGGCCTCGGGGCGTGGCAGTGGTCGCCCATCGTTCACGGCCGGGAGCGGTTCTTTCCCGT
>JBKJRG010000269.1:0-2637 GCA_046594805.1 Opitutaceae bacterium
TTACGGCACCTATCGAGTGGGCGACTGGCGCTCCTTACCCAAGACGGTGAACTTCAGCGGGCAGTCCTATGGGCTGGTCTTTGCCAATGAAGTGGCCGGGGCGAACAACAGCGGCGGCGAACAGGAATCAAATTCCAGGCTCGCCGTGGTGCAGAGCCATTTTCTGAACGCGAAGCTCGTCACCACATTCGGCTACCGCGAAGACAAGGTGGATGTCATCGAGCTGGGGTTTTACAACGATCCGATTGTCGGCGACGTGGTGGACCGGGATCGCAGCAAGGGGAAAATGACCAGCGCGACGGGACGCACCGGCACGGCCGGCGTCGTATATCATGTGTTCGACTGGATGTCCGTGATCGCGAATCGATCTTCGAATCAAGGCGTCCCGTCGTTCGTGCGGAAGGTCTTCCCCGACGGAAATCTCGCCCCGCCCTCGAAGGGCGAAGGCGAGGACTACGGGCTCGGATTCGATCTGCTCGGCGGGCGGCTGAACGCCAAGGTGGTGTACTTCACCTCGACCGAACAGGGGCGAATCACGACGACGGGCTTCGGCGGCGCGGCCGCCAGAAACACCCGAGTGATGGAGGCGTTCGGCGACGCGCTCGTCGGACCCGGACTGCCGTTCTCCCGAACGCAGTGGGATCCGATCTTCCGCACCTACACACCGCCGGCTTCCGCCGCCTCGTCCGACTTTTCTTCCAAGGGCTATGAAGCGCGGCTGACGGCGAACTTGACGCGGAACTGGCGGCTGGTTGCCAATTATTCCTACACCGACTCGATCCGGAAAAACGTGGCGGGCGAAATCGTCGCCTGGTACGGACTCAAGCCGAGCGGTACAATCCTCCTCCAACAAGGGGTCAGTCAGAATTCAGCCGGGCGCTTTGTCGTCGACCCGGGTGCTTTTCAATCCGGCGGAACGGTGGCGAAATGGATCGAACTGGGCGGACTGCAACCCGCGGCGAATCTTTCGACCCTCACCACGGCGAACGGACTGACGGTCGCGGAGGAGATTTTTGATCTGGTCGACAACTTGAACGACGACAAGGAGCAGGAGGAAAAGCGCTGGGGTGTGCGTCCGCACAAGATCAGCCTGTTCACGGCGTATGATTTCAAGGAAAGCTTCCTGAAGGGATTCACGATCGGTGGGGGCTGGCGCTGGCGCAGCGCCAACGTGATTGGGTCGAATTCCAAGGGGCGTGAAATCACCGGCCGGGTGATCACGGCGACCGACCTGATGCTGGCCTACACACGTAAATTTGACCGCCTGCCGGGGCGGGTCCGCTTTCAGGTCAATATCTCCAATCTGCTCGATCAGACCGATTTTATTCCCGTACGCATCTCGACCTCAGCCGCGGCGCCGGACGGCTACCAGCTCCCGGGTGGCCGCGGCCTCGCCTACAGCCGGTATGACTTGGTCGCGCCGCGGGAAATTCGATTCACGACGACCTGGTCGTATTGAATTCCATGCGGTTCCTCATCATCCCGGCCGCCGCCGGGCTCGCACTCGTGCTGCCCGGGATTGCGGCCAGAGGGGCGGACCCGGAGCCGGTGCGCCACGCTGCCGTGGGGACGACGTTCCAGCCGCTGGATGTCGATTTTGCGCAACCGGTTTATCGCACCGAGTTCGACGACCCGGCGGAAAAACGCGACTGGGTATTCGAAGGCGGTCGCTCGATGACGATCGCCGGCGGCAAGTTGATCCTCGAAAGCGCGCCGCCCGCCGACCCGACTCAGCTCAGCCTCAACCATCTCGTGTGCTGGCTGCGCCGGGAAGTGCCCACGGATTTCCTCCTCGAGATGGCCGTGCGCCCGCAGGACAAGCGCCATGGGCTCAACATCGTTTTTTTCAACACCCGCGGCGTCGACGGCGAGAGCGTGTTCGCTCCCTCGCTCGCGCCCCGCGACGGCTTGTTCAAGCAATACCACTCTGGCGATCTCAACAATTACCACGTTTCCTACTGGGCGCCGCCGCGGGGCACGACGCACATCCGCAAGAACCGCGGCTTCCACCTCGTCGCCGTGTCGGACCTCGACCCGATCGCGGCCGCGCCGGAGGAAACGTTCGACATCGTGCGAATCTACAAACGGGACAATTTTCTGCGGGTGACGGTCAACGATCGCGTCATCGTTGCCTGGGATGACGATGGCAAAACTTACGGCCCCGTGCTCACCCATTCCGGCTGGATCGGTCTCCGGCAGATGGGCCACACCTTGCGTTGCGAATACGATCGGCTGGCCGTCTATCCGCTGAAGGCGAAGTAGCGCCGGCTTCCAGCCGGCATTTGCCCTGAGCCGGCTGGAGGCCGGCGCTACTCAAAAAGAATACGTTGTCGTAAACCGAAACTCCCGCGGGGCGACCAGATCGTACCGGCTGTAGGCGACACCGCGGCCGCCGGGCAGGATGAAACCGTCCGGCGCCGTCTCGGAAATCGCGAGACGGGAGGGAATGATCTCCGTCCGATCGAAAAGATTGGTGACGTTGAGCTGGAACCGCACCCGGCCGGGCAGGCCTTTGAATTTCCGATTGTAAGCCATCATCAAATCGGCGGCCGTGATCACCCGCCCGGTGATCTCCTGTCCCCGGGAGTTCGAGCCGATGATGTTCGCGCTGCGCCAGCGCCAGCCGCCGCCGACGGT
>JBKJRG010000278.1:0-7959 GCA_046594805.1 Opitutaceae bacterium
CCTCGCCCGCGCACAGGAGCGGCCGGAAGCACTGGACTGGTGCCGGTCGCGCTACGGCGACAACGAGGCCATCACGACCGCCGAGCTCAACGCGTTGGCGAAGGAATATCTCGGCGCCACGCGGGTCAGCCGGGTGATCATCGTCCCGCAAGCGAAGAAGGAAGGCGCTCCCGCGCCGGCCGTCAGCGCCCCGCCGCCGAAAAAAGCGGCGGAGTGAACGAAGCGGCGGTCGTCCCTGCCTGCCGAGTGGCTGCGGCTTCCAGCCGCAGATCCGAAATGACCTGCGGCAGGATGCCGCAGCCACTTGGACGGCTATCGCTACCCCCATCGCACGGTCAGCAATCGACGGAAAAGGATCAGTCCGCCAACCGTCAGCCCGAGCACAGCGTAACCCGCGACATCATGCACGGTGCCGGCGATGGCGTCGGGACCATGTTGATAGGCCCACGCGGTCAGGAAGAAACTGCGCCCGAGGTTGGCGGCAAAGGCGAGCCCCAGCGCCGCGGCGATCAGCGTGATTTTTTGCCACCCGCGCTGTACGAAGACGGCAGCGAGAAATGAACCGGCGAAGAGGCAACCGGTCAGGGATCGAATGCCGGAGCAGGCATCCGCCACGCCCACATCGCCGCGCGGCAGCGCGAGGACGTTCCCCTGCTGTTCAATTGGGATGCCCAGCACATTGAAGATGAACGCCACGACCCGCACCACCTGGCGCAGCAACGCCAGGTTGAGCTGCGATTCCACCACTGAAACCATCGGGGCGGAAATCAGCCAGACCAGCACGGGAAAAAGAAACAACGATGTCAGCCGCAGCCGCGCATCGGAGAAGAGCGAGCCGGCCGTGGGAGCCGCGGTGTCAGGCGCGTTCAGGAAAAGGAGCGGCAGCAGAATCGTCACTGCGCCCAACGTGATGGCGAGGGTACCGGGCTGCGAAGTGCCCGCGCCGGCGCGATAAAACGAGCCGAGCAAAAACATCAGCACGCCAAAAAGCAGCGCGATCGAGACGCCGGCCCGCACTGCCCACTGGCGGATCCCGAGGACCCGCGGACTCCCCGGAGCGGCGCACGCCGCCAACCCGGCCCGGATCGCCGGCCATCGGTCCCGCACGACGAAGATCACGAACAGCGGCACCAGCCATCCGAACGTGTAATCCTGTTTCACCCGCCACCAATGGGACTGGTCCCACGCCACAAAGCCCAGGAACCCGACACCCAAACCGAGTGCGGCAAGGAAGGGTCCCGGTACCGCCGCGCGAAGGGTGCGCCAGAACGGGACCATGGGAACGAGCCAACGCGGCGCGCCGGCAAACGCGAACCGGTTTGCGGCCGGACATTACCCGCATTCGTGGGTTTCCCGCTGGGGTGAAATCTTCAGCGCGAGCAAGTTCGCTGGCCTACCACCGATCGAGGTAAGTGGACTCCGACTAACCTGCTCTGGCCCCGGCCCGCTCGGTCAACCGATCGTGCACCAGCTGCCGCAGCCCCGGTTCCAGGTCTGCGCTCTCCGCATCGAACCGCCGAATGAGTTCCTGCCATGGCACATCGCCCTCGGGGGTAAGCACCGGAGATTCATTTTTCAAGGGCGTCGCATCGCCGGTGTCGATCGCCGCATGGGTGAAGCCCCCGCTCGCGCGCCACGTCAAGGCATGCTGGCCCTGACCGAAGTCATAACACAGTTGGAATCCAGTGACGGTGCTGGCGTCGTCATACCAAACGACCAATCCGAGCCCCGCGGATTCGAACCAACGGCGGGTGCCAGGACCCGGCTCCTGCTTCACGTTTTTGATTTCGTGCAACACGGTGCATAGACACGGAATCACGCGCCAAGTCAAAGGGAGGATGCGCGATTTCGGTGGGTCAGACAACTACCGATGACCAGGCGGAGGCAGGCGGGACGCCTGCGCTACCCCGCTCACACGCGTGCCACCACGATGGACGCATTCGTGCCGCCGAACCCAAAGCTGTTCGCCAGCGCGGCGCGAACGGGTTTTCGCACCGCCGTATTCGGCGTGAAATTGAGCCCGAGCTCCGCACAGGCCGGATCCAAATTTTCGAGGTTGATGGTCGGCGGGATAATCCCGTCGCGAATGGCGAGCACCGCGGTAAAAACGCCCATCGCGCCGGCGCCACCCAGCAAGTGGCCGGTCATGGATTTCACTGCGCTGACATGCAGGTTCACCTTGTTCTCCGCGAATACACTGGCAATCGCCGCGGCCTCTTCGCCATCGCCGCCGGGCGTGGAGGTGGCATGGGCGGACACGAAATCGATTTCCGTCGGTTTCAAGTTGGCGCGGGCGAGCGCGGCCCGCATCGAGCGGGCGGAACCCTCCGCGCCCGGCGCGAGCGATGAAAGATGAAACGCATCGGCGGAAGCACCATACCCGCACAGCTCCGCCAGGATCCGTGCGCCCCGTTTTCGGGCGTGTTCCAATTCTTCCAACACGAACACGACCGAGCCCTCGGAGAGCACGAAACCATCCCGGTCCCGATCGTAGGGACGCGAGGCTTTTTCGGGGGCGTCGTTGCGCGTGGAAAGCGCCCGCATCTGCGCGAAGGCCCCAATCGCCAGCGGCGTGACGGTGGACTCGCTGCCGCCCGCGATCATCACATCCGCATCGCCGCGCGTAATCGCCGCGGCACCCTCGCCGAGGGCGTGACCGCTCGTGGCACAGGCCGAGGCGACGCTCATGTTGGTGCCACGAAAATCCAGCAAAAGGCTGACCTGCCCCGCGAGAAGGTTCGGCGCGATCTGGATGATGAAGAAGGGTGAAATCTTGCGGAAGCCCCCGGCCTTCCAGGTGTCGTGCATCGCTTCCATTTCCGGCAGGCCGCCCAGCCCCACCCCGAGGTTCACCCCCATCCGCTCGGACGAAAGTGACGCGCGATGCGCATCGAGCCCCGAGTCGATGTAGGCCTCGACCGCCGCCGCCACGCCCAGATGCGTGAAGCGGCCGAATTTTTTGACGTCCTTCTGCGTCATCGCCTGCGCCACGGAATCCGCGGCCGGACCCCGCGGCCGAATCGGGGCCGACAGCGGCCGGGTCGGATCGAAATTGCGCACTTCACCCGCGATGTGCGCCGTACACCCGGTGGGATCGAAACGCGTGATCCGGCCGATGCCACTCCGGCCGGCCACGAGGGAAGCCCACGTCTCGGGTGCGGTGTGGCCACAGGGCGTGATGGCACCGATCCCGGTTATGACAACGCGACGATGGGAAGAGGAGGTGTTCGGCATGAGGATAAAATCGAGCGTTGTCCCGCGGACGCAAAACCCGGCGCGCGTTTTCAGAAGGCGCGCATGAAATCATGCGCCGGGCCGCGGGCTGCAACCGGGGTTTCATCGCGACAGAACTGCACGCGCAACTGGCCGCGCATCGCATGGAGCATGGCATCGCTCTCACTGGGATCGTCGATGGCGCGGGCGAACAAGAGCGCGCCCACCAACGAAGCGAGGAGGTGGGTCACGCGTTCGCGGTTCTTTCGCGGATCACGGTGCAGCCGGAGCGCGTTGCAGAGCCGGGTCAGATGTTGGGCAAAGCCCTGTGCGTAGCCCTTCCGGGCGGAGCCTCCCAGCCGGACCATGTCAGCGCCCACGGCGACCACGATGCAGCCGGAACCCGGATTGTCCCGATGCCGCGCCGCCAGATAGCTGTCGATCAGCAATCGGGTGCGGGCGCCGGCGGTGGGAGCTGCCGCGATTCGATCGAGATTCGGCACGGCGGCGTCAAAAGCGCACGTGCACGCCTCTACGACCAACTCGGACTTGTCCTGAAAATGCGCATAAAATCCACCGTGCGTCAGGCCGGCGCGACGCATGATCTCGTCGACGCCGGTTTCCGCCACGCCTCGTTCCCGAAATGTCTGGGCAGCGGCGGCGAGAATCCGGCGCCGGGTCTCAAGCTTATGGGCCGGCGGATAGCGCACCCTGCTTTACATGACGATCGTCATATTAATGAGCAAGAAAAAATCGAGTTTATACCCGGCGCTTAATTGCGGGCTAAACATGCAGACCGCATTTCGTTTCGAAATCCAATCCCATGGGCAAGATGCCCATGCCACGTCGGACGACCGACACCTCGGAGATGCGCCCCACAAGGGTGCGGCACGGCAGCTCAATTGGCGTCGAGGGGACCTGTCCGATAGAAGTGGACGGGAGTCTTTATCCGGCTCCAGTGGGACATTTTCCAGTCTTCCTCGAAGACGATCCACGAATGCTCGTGCAGCACGTGCGCGCAGGTCGCGTTGAGGTAACCGATCCGGATTGTCCGCGGCTGCGCCAGCAACGAAGTGTGGATTCGGCCCAATACCGCCTGCATGGTCGCAGGGCCAAACGGATTGAAGAACAGGATCACGGTGATGTCGCGAAAATCGAATTCCGCCGCCGAGCCGCAGTGCAGCCGACGCGGGGCTCGCATGTGCCGTGCCCGTGCCACATTCAATTCAGCGACCGCGTGAAGGTCTGGCTCCAGTTCGACCCCCACGGCTTCGCGAATAGGATACGATGCCGCCGCGCACACTGCCCGCCCCATGCCGCTGCCGACGTCGACCACGACATCGCGGGGTCCGATGTGCAGTCGATCCAGCATCCTGAACATCGTGTAATACGGGACCGACTCGTACCGGGTGGCGTCACCTTGCCGCGGGTCAATGCGCCCGCCGGTGGCTATGTGGAACCGCCGTTCCCAGACGGCGTCACTGCATCGATTGACCAAACCGGTGTAGCTGCTCGCGATGCGCGGCAACGGGATGAAATAATTCGGTGGTGAGATTCGCGGGGCGGACGATGTTGAGCTCATCACGCGCAGTTTAGCGCACTGGGTCAAATGGGCACTGGGGTGAACCCCGCATTCACGGTCGATTCGCCCGACAGGGCTTGACGGTGAGTGGGGCATAATCCCGCGCTGGTGGGTGGCACGGCGCAGAGCCCGTGGCCGTACCGACCGCTGCGCCCTGCAATTAATCGGAGATGTGTCCCCCGCCAAACGCTCCCAGCAGGGTTTTGACTTTCGCCTGCGGTCGGCTTTTCCTCCGTCCCCGTTTGCGGGTTTCCGCTCACGACCACATGCAGCAGCTTCACGCCCATTGGCGCATGGAATACATCGAGGCGCCCCGTTACCCGGCGGCGATGCAGCGGCCCTTCACGGATCTCCCGGGACTCGGCGATGATCGAGCGGCTCTCATCGTCCATCGCTCCCTTCTGTCCTACCTTATCCTGAACCGCTTTCCCTATAACCCCGGTCACCTGCTGGCCGTGCCGTTTCGGGAGGTCACGGACCTCGAGCAACTCACCCCGGCGGAACGGTCCGACCTTTTCGAAGAGGTTATCGTCGGCCAGCGGTTACTGACGGTGGCTTTGAAACCGGACGGATTCAACATCGGTTTCAACCTGGGCTCGGCGGTGGCCGGCGGAAGCATTGCCCACCTGCATGGCCACATCGTGCCGCGCTGGAATGGCGACAACAACTTCATGCCGGTGCTCGGCCAGACGCGCATTTTACCGCAGTCATTGCAGGCCACGTGGGAGAAGCTGGCGGTGGCGGCGGCGATGCTTGCTGAAAACCGGAAACCAGAAACCGGAAACCGGAAAGCCAAGCCGAAGGCCCCTCCGACTGCCCGAACCTGATTCTCCTATTTCCGGTCTCCGGTTTCCGGTTTTTATCTCCGGTTTCCGGTTTCCTTCCGCCCGTGCCCACCAAAACCCTTCATTATCCGAGTCCCCGTCATGTCGCCTCCCTCTATGCCGGCCGGGAGGAAAACCTGGTGCATGCCGAGCGCGCCCTGGGGGTAAAGCTCACGACGCGCGAGGACTGGGTGAAAATCGAAGCCCCGGCCGAAGCGCTTGCGACGGCCGAGGCGCTGCTCGGTTTCCTCGACCGCGCGCGCTCACAGGGCATGACGATTCGCACGCCGGATTTTCATCGGATCACCGATGCCTTTGCCCGCGGGGAAGGGGCGCAACTCAGCACCTTGCTCGATGAACCGCTTGTTATCGCGACGAACCGCAAGACGATCATCCCGAAAACGCTCGGCCAAAAACTCTACCTGCAGTCGATGCTGGCGCATCCGGTCGTGTTTGGCATCGGCCCCGCCGGGACGGGGAAGACCTACCTGGCCATGGCGGCGGCGGTGAACGCCCTGCTGAAGAACCAGGTGGAGCGGGTCATCCTCACGCGGCCCGCCGTCGAAGCCGGCGAGGCGCTCGGTTTCTTGCCGGGAGATTTGCGCGAGAAAATTCTGCCCTACCTGCGCCCGCTCTATGACGCGCTCCACGACATGCTCGACACCGAGGATGTGGCGCGGCTCACCGAGAAGGGTGTGATCGAAATCGCCCCGCTTGCCTACATGCGCGGACGCACGTTGTCGCACGCGTTCGTGGTTCTCGACGAAGCGCAAAACACGACACCGGAGCAAATGATGATGTTTCTGACCCGGCTCGGTGAAGAATCGCGGATGGTCGTAACGGGTGATATCACCCAAATCGACCTCCCGCGGTCGAAGCAAAGCGGCCTCCTGGAGGTTCGCCACATCCTCGCCGACATACCCGGGATAGATTTCCATACCTTTAGTGGGGCGGACGTTGTGAGACATCCTTTGGTCCAGCGGATCATCGAGGCGTACGACATTTACCGTAATCCGCGGAGTGAGGCCAACGAGACCGAGGAGAAGCGTTGAGCGCAGCCGGTTTTTCGGTTTCGCTCCACCACCTTTTCGCGCCCGCGAATCCTGATGTCCGTCCGCAATCAGCTCAAACTTCTTGTCGGCGGCCTCGGCCCTCGCCGGCCTGGCCGCGCCACGGCGACCACGAGCGCGATGACCGAGTTCCTGGAACGCAGCCGGCTGGTAGCCGCACTCATTTTCATCGTCACGGTGGCGGCCATTGTCGTCATCAGCTCAGTGGGGGTCAGCACGCTGAATATTCCCATCCGGGAAAATCACGTGGCCAGCACGCGGGTGACGGCGCTGGCGTCTTTCAATTACGAGAGCGCTGAGAAAACGCGCGCTGCGCGGGAGCAATTCCTCGGCCGCGTCCCACCCGTTTACCGGCTGGAGACCGAGCCGCTGCGCAATTTCGAATCGGCCGCCCAGACGCTGTTGAGCCGGCTGACCGCATTCGAGATCGCGCACCCCGGCGTGCCGGGCTTCACCCGGCGCGCCGAGCTGACGGCGATCGCCGACGCGTTCAATGCCCCCGGTCCCTATTTTGCCACCGCCGACGACATCGCTGCCCTGTTGACGATCGATGCCAGGACCCGGGCCGCCCACTTCGAGAACGGCATCGCGACCTTGCGCGACATCTATGCCGAGGGGGTCACCGATTCCTCCCTCAACGCCGGCGCGCCCGGGAGTGCGCTGGTCTTCCAGGTCGCCCGGCCGAATGGCGCCGTCGCCCAACGCTCGGTCCAATCCCTCGAGGACGCCCTCACGCTCCTGCGGGTCAGCCTGGCCAACGACACTTTGCCCCGGCCGGCGGCCCAGGCCGTCTTCCGGATTTTTCGCTATGGCGTCACCTCCAACCTCGTTTTTGATCTCAAGGCGACGCAGGCCCGGCAGGCTTCCGCCAGCGAATCCGTCCCGCCCGTCATGGTCAAAATCGCGCAGGGGCAGACTCTGATTGAGCAGGGCGACCGTGTGACGCCGGAGCAGCACGAGACGTTCCTCGCGCACCGCGACTACATCCGGGCGCACCACAACACCGACCTGCGCGAGGGACTCACCTTGTTCGGCCGCGTGCTGCTCGTGCTCGCGATGGTCCTGGCGTCGTTAATCTATATTCGGATCGAGGATCCCGAAACCCTCCGCAGCAATGCTCGCTGCGGCCTGCTTGCGCTCGTCGTCATCGTGAACCTCGCGCTGGTGCGGGCCAATTATTCGCTGGGTGGCGCCGAGTTTTTTGTCCGAGACGGCTCCTGGGCCTCCACGCTGCCCTACGTCGCGCCCACCGCTTTCGCGCCACTCATCG
>JBKJRG010000843.1:0-3278 GCA_046594805.1 Opitutaceae bacterium
CACGAGAAGGGCTCCTTCACGGGCGCGACGGTGCAGCGGCTGGGCAAGTTCGAACTCTGCGATGGCGGCACGATCTTCCTCGATGAGATCGGCGACATGGCGCTCGCGACCCAGACCAAGATTCTCCGCGTGCTCCAACAGGGCGAGATCCAGCGGGTCGGCGGCACCGGGACAATCAAGGTAGATGTCCGGATCCTGGCCGCGACGAACAAGGACCTCGAAGAAATGGTGAAGACCAAGACGTTTCGCGAAGACCTTTACTACCGGCTCAACGTCGTCCGGATCAAGATGCCGCCGTTGCGCGAGCGGCTGGAGGACATCCCGCAGATCGTCGATTTTTGTGTGCAGAACCTGGTGAAGCAGCGGAAGGCGCGCGTCACGAAGGTTTCTCCGGAAGCGCTGGCCGTGCTGACCCGCCACCGCTGGCCTGGAAATGTGCGCGAGCTGGAAAACGTAATTTACCGGACGGCCGTGATCGCGCAGGGCGACGCGATCCTGGTCAAGGACCTGCCGCCGGAAATTCGCGGCGGGATGGAGTCGGCCAGCCTGGTGGCGGGCGAGGGCTCATCGCTTTTGCCCAACCCGGAGTCGGTTCTGCCCGCCGCCGAACCGATCGCGGCGCCGGCGCTGACGGTGGCGGCGGCGCTCGACTATGTGTTCGAGCAACTCAAAGACACGGGAGAGAGCATCCTGCCGCGGATTGAGCGGGAGCTGGTTGCGCGGGCGCTGGCGGCCGACGCCGGCGACGAAGCGAAGGCGGCGAAACGCCTGGGCTTGACGAAAACCGCGCTGCAAAAACGGGCGAAGGAGAATTGATTTGTCCGCCCACCCGGCGTGGCGATGATTGCGGCAACGTCCGCCCTCGGCGTCCGCATCCCCATGAAAAAACTTCTGTTGTTCGCCTTTGTCGCTTGCTTCACGGCGTTTTCGAGCGCCGCCGAGAAAACACCGCCCCTGAAGGTGCTCATGGTCACCGGCGGAGGTTTTCACGACTACCCGGCCCAGAAGAAAACCCTTTCCGAGGGCTTGTCGGCGCGCCTGAACATCGAATGGACGATCGCGCATGAAGGCACGACCCGCGAGCACCGGATGAGCATCTACGAAAAGGCCGACTGGGCCAAGGGCTACGATGTCGTGGTGCACAACGAATGTTTCGGCATGGTGGCAGACAAGGAGTTCGTCGAACGCGTCGCGGCGCCGCACAAGGCCGGCGTGCCCGCCGTGATCCTCCACGCTTCGGTGCACAGTTATCGCAACGCACCGACGGACGAGTGGCGCCAGGTCATGGGGCAGAAATCCATGAGTCACGAGTCGCGCCGCGATCTGGTTGTGAATGTCCTGCCGGAAGCGTCGCATCCGGTGATGAAGGGCTTTCCGGCCGTATGGCCCGATGCGCAGGACGAACTCTACAAGATCGAGCACACCTGGCCCACCATCACGCCGCTGGCGAAGTCGTACGGGGTGGAGACGAAAAAAGATCACGTGGTCGTCTGGCTCAACACCTACGGCAAGGGCCGGTCTTTCGTCACGACCCTGGGTCACACCGACGAGACGATGAAGAGCGACGTCTACCTGGATCTCGTCGCGCGCGGCCTGCTCTGGGCCTGCGGCAAGTTGAATGACGACGGCACGCCAATGAAGGGCTACGGCCCCGGCGGAAAGTAACCAATTCCCGGTGTCTCCCATCGGCCCCGCCGCGTTTCCCGGTCGATTGTCATCCATTAGATGACAAAGCGGTTGTCATCCAATGGATGACAATCGACCCCTTGGCCTTCGCGGGCGTGCTGCGGCCGGGCCCGATGCAGCCCCGCCCACTCTTTACCCCATGACCTCCAAATTCCGCTTCTGTCTCCCTGCCTTGCTGGCGTCGATGTGGTCGTTCGCGCCACTCGAGCTCCGCGCGGCGGTCGACGAGTATCCGCCGCACCGCGATTCGGTGGAGCAGCCCGGCGTGCCGAAGGGCGAGTTGATCAAGTTCGAGTTTGGCGAATCGAAGATTTTTCCCGGCACCACGCGCGAGGTGACCGTCTATGTGCCCCGGCAGTATGACGCCGCCAAACCCGCCTGCGTCTATGTGAACCAGGACGGGGTGCAGTACAATGCGCCCATCGTCTTCGACAACCTGATCGCCCGGGATGAGCTACCCGTCATCATTGGCGTGTTCGTGCGCCCCGGCGTGGCGAAGTCGGCCAACCCGGCCGCGGCCCTCGACCGCTTCAATCGCAGTTACGAATACGATGGGCTGGGCGACGGCTACGCGCGTTTTCTACTCGAGGAATTGCTCCCGGCGGTGGAAACAAAGACCACCGGAGACGGCCGGGCGATCCATCTTTCGAAATCGGGCAACGACCGCGCGATTGCCGGTTCGAGCAGCGGGGCGATCGCGGCGTTCACGGCGGCGTGGGAGCGGCCGGATGCGTTCAGCCGGGTGTTCAGCACGGTCGGCACCTATGTCGGGCTGCGCGGCGGCGATGGATATCCCACGTTGATCCGCAAATTCGAGCCGAAGCCCCTTCGTGTTTTTCTCCAGGACGGCGCCAACGATAACAATATCTATGCCGGTGATTGGTGGATGGCCAACCAGACGATGCAGCGTGCGCTGGCATTCTCGGGCTACGATGTGCAGCACGCCTGGGGCGAGGGCGCGCATAACGGCCGGCACGGCACCTCGCTTTTTCCCGACGCGATTCGCTGGCTGTGGAAAGACTGGCCGCAGGCGGTGAAGTCGGCCGCACCCACCAAGAACGCGGTGCTCGCCGCCATCCTGATTCCCGGAGAGGACTGGCAACTCGTAAGCGAAGGGTACCAGTTCACCGAGGGCCCGGCGGTCAACGCGAAGGGCGAAGTGTTCTTCAATGATTTGCGCGGGAGCAAGACGTTCAAGGTGTCGCTCGACGGCAAGGTGAGCGAAGTCCTCGCCGATTCGAAGCGGGCCAACGGCCAGCATTTCGGCCCGGACGGCCGCCGGTACAGCGTGGCCACGGGCGAGCAGAAAATCCTCGTATACGACGCCGACGGGAAAGCCACCACACTCGCCGAAGGCATCGCGGGCAATGATCTGGTCGTCGCCCACAATGGTAACGTGTACGTCACCCATCCGCCGGCCGGGGGGAGCAATGACCCGAGCAAGGTCTGGTTGATCAAGCCGGACGGCGCCAAGCAGACAGTCGACACCGGGGTGCGCTACGCCAACGGCATCACCCTCTCACCCGACCAGTCACTCCTCTATGTGGCCGACTTCCGCTCGCACTGGGTTTACAGCTATCAGATTAAGCCGG
>JBKJRG010000845.1:0-4224 GCA_046594805.1 Opitutaceae bacterium
ATCCGCCTCGGTTCGTTGGGCGCCGGGGCGGCGCTGTGGACTTCGCGGCTCCGCGCCGCGTCCGCGTCGTCCACCGGAACTGGCGTCACCATGGACGGTTGGCGGGCCCGTCTGAAAACAGCCGAGGATCTCGGCGTGCCCTACCTGCGCGATTCGCTGCGCCTCGACGCGCCGCAGCGGGCGGCGCTGACGGTCCACACCCATCTCGCCGATCCCGCGCACTGCGGGCGGCGGCGGGGCGGCTGGGCGGTGCATGGTGGTGTGCCTGACAGTTATTCGTGGGCCGTGCTGCGCGACACGGCCGTGCTCGGCAATCGGTCGCAGTGGGCGCAGTTTTCCTTTCGCAGCACTCAGACGGGCGTCGCGCCCACCCGGCACGGACTCGTCGAGATGCGTCTCTGCCGGGGCACCACCTCGGACAACCTGCCCTTGCGCGTTCGAGTGGAGGACGGCTGTTTTTATATTCTGGGACTCAATGGCGACACGCTGCTGGCGGGCGATCGGGTGAACCCGGTGTGCCCGCTTGCGCCGGGTGCGGACTACACCCTGGGCGTCCTGCTTTTTGCGAAGGCCGTGTTTGCCCGGCTGAGTGGGCCGGGCCTGTCCGGCGGAGCGGTGGACCTGGTGCTTCCGGACCGCAAGCGCTTCATTCCAGGCTGGCCCGGCTTCGGTCTCCGAGCCAACGCGGAGGCCAGGGGTGGCGAACTCACCGTGTTCGATTGGAGCGTGACGCCCGTGGGCCCGGCGCCGCCGTGCCGGCTTGGCGCCATTGGCGATTCCATCACCGCTGGCAACGACCAGGAACCGGAGGAGGAAAGCTATGTGCATCTTGTCACCCGCGAGCTGGGCCAGGAGTTTGTCCTCAATACGGGGAGCGGCGGATCGACCGCCGCGCTCGATGCCGCCCGGTTGCCCTTCGAGATCACGCCCTTTCGGCCTGACTTTGTCTGGATGGAAGGTGGCAGCAACGACCTCGCGAACGGCGCCAGCGCGGAGGAAGTATTTGGAAACCTGATGCGCCAGGCCGGCCACGTCCGGTGGGGCGGGCAGGCCGTTTTTTCCACCGTAGTGCCCCGCGCGCTGCTCACCGACGCGGCGCGGGCCCAGCTCGGCCAGCTCAACCGGCGCATTCGCGAAAGCGGCCGGCCGTACGTCGATCGGCACGCGCTCGTGTGCGATCCGGCGGACCCGCGCCGGCTCCGGCCGGAATTCAGCCAGCCCGATGGCATCCATATCACCCGGCAGGGCCACGTGCTCATCGCGCGAGAGGCCGCCCTGCTCTTCCGCTCACTTTCCTCCCGATCATGAAAATCACCGATGTCCGCACGACCCTGCTCACGGGGCCCTGCACCAACGATCCTTTCCTCAGCGAAGCGCGGAAGTTGCGCAGCGCCGCCTTCATCGAGATCCTGACCGACGACGGGCGGCATACGGGCATCGGCGAGACGTACGCCGGTTATTTCTGCCCCGAGGCGGTGCCGGCGATCGTGGAGTTCTTCAAACCCATCCTCGTGGGACAGACGGTGGACGACATTCCGGAGCTGTGGCGGCGGATGTATCATTGCGGGAATTTCTGGTGCCGCGTCGGGCTGGGTGTGTCGGTGCTGAACGGCGTCGAGGCGGCACTGTGGGATCTCAAGGGCAAGCTGCTCGGCCAGCCGGTGCATGCGCTTTTGGGCGGCAGCCGGCACGCCCGGTTGCCGGCGTACGCCACCGGCGGGCCGAGCAATTATCCGAAAGACCGGCTGGCGAAAAAAATCGACCACTATTTCTCGCTGGGCTTTCGTGGCATCAAGGTGGCAACCGGCAGCCTGTCGCCGGACAAGGGTTGGTATACGCCGATGACGCCCAATGAGGCCGCTGACTTCGAGGCGGACAAGGTCGCGTTCATGCGATCGCATGCGGGTCCGGAGGCCTGGCTGATGCTGGATGGGCACATGGGTAACAGCCCGGGCGAGACCTGGACGGTGGAGATCGCGATCGCGGCGGCCAAGGCGGTGGAACCCTACAACCTGTTTTTCTTCGAGGAGCCGCTGCCCTATACGAATCCCTGGGGTTACGCGGAGCTCTGCCGGGCCACCACGGTGCCCATCGCGGGCGGCGAGTGTCTCACGGCGGCCTACGAATGGCGGGTATTTGCCGAACAGGACTCCTTCGACATCGGGCAGCCGGATGCGTCGTTCACCGGCGGGCTGGGTGAGTTCATGGCGGTCGCGAAGATGATGGCTGACCGCGGCCGGAAAATTGCCACCCACGCGTGGGGTGCCGGCGGTTCGCTGATGCAGAACATCCATGCCGGCTTCGCCGCACCGAACACCTGCATCCTTGAGATCGCGCCGGATTACGCGGGGCTGCATGCCGACGTGATCGACGGTGGACTGGTGATGAAGGACGGTTACGTGCTGCCGCCCGACCGGCCGGGCCTCGGAGTTGTGCTCACCGACGAAATCAAGCGTCGCTACCCGTTCAAGCCAGGCAGTGGCGAATTCAACAGCGTCCCCGGCAAAATCCTGACCGACTGACCCGATCCATGAAGGTGCTCATTGACGTTCCCGTGGAACCGGCGGCGCTGGCCGCCCTGCAGAAATCCGGGCGCTACGAAATCGACTGCGTCACGTCGCCGGCGGAAGAGGCCCGGCCGCTCGACCCTGCCCGCATCCGCGGGACAGAGGTGCTGTTCTGCACCTTCCCGCCGACAAATTTCACGGATATGAGTGCGTTGAAGTGGGTGCAGCTCGCGTCGACCGGTTACTCCCAGCTTTACACCCATAATCTGCCGGCGCGTGGCATCCGCGCGAGCAACTGCCGCGGATGCTTCGACGTGCCGATCGCCGAGTGGAACATTGCGATGATGGTGAACCTGGCGCGCGACTGCCGACAGATGATTCGCAATCAGGAAGCGGCGGTGTGGGACCGTTCCGCGATATTCCAACGGGAAATTCGCGGACTGACGGTTGGCCTGTGGGGCTACGGCGGCATTGGTCGCGAGACGGCGCGACTCGCGCGCCAGATGGGCATGCAGGTGCACGTGCTGGCGCGCAACGGTGTCGGGCCGCTGCAGAATGTCTACACCGTGCCCGGCACCGGCGATCCCGCAGGCGTGCTGCCCGACCGGATCTTCCGCACGGGCGAGGAACTGGCGTTTCTCGGCGGCTTGGATTTTCTCATTGTCGCGATGCCGCTGACGAAGGCCACGGAAGGCCTGATCGGCGAGCGCGAGCTGCAGGCCCTGCCGCGTACGGCGTGCCTGCTCAACCCCGCGCGCGGGCCCATCATCAAGCAGGAGGCGCTGCTGCGCGCGCTGCGGGAGAAGTGGATCGCGGGCGCCGCGCTCGACACGCACTACCACTATCCCATGCCGCCAGACCACCCGTTGTGGCGCTTCCCCAATGTCATCTTCACGCCGCACATCTCCGGCTCCAGCCTGAGCCCGAAGTTTGGGCGGCGCTTGTGGGACATCTTCACGCAGAATCTGGAGCGCCTGTCGCGCGGCGCTCCGCTCCTCAATGAACTCACCGCCAGCCAGATGGCGGGCAACTAGTATTACGCTGTGAGGCCCATTGGAAAAAACACCTGTGAAAACCACGCGCCTCTCCTTTTCCCGTCTGCCCGCCACCTTCGACGGGCTCGTCAAATTCCACCCGCCCCGGCCCATTCACGACCGCACGGGTTACGACAATACCGTCCCCGCAGCTCTGTTTTTGTGAAAAGACCCGCGAAGAAACCCTCGATCCGCTACGCTGCCCCTTTGGCAGGTCCGCGATTCACCACACGATCCGCACGCCAATCGTCGGAGCGAAGGCGCCGATGGCGGGATCAATGGTGATCAGCGGCAGGCCGTGCGCAGCGGCCGTCGCCAGAATGTGCCGGTCGCAGGGATCGTGGTGCGCCCAGTCGAAGGCCGCGGCCGCCCACGCAATCCGCGGGGTCACAGGCAGGACGGTGAAACAGAGCCCAAATGCCTCCAGCCACGCGTCTGACGCGACCGCGCCGGGGATGACCCGTCCATCCCGGAGCAGCCGGGCGGTCTCGCTGAGCGTGACATCCGACAACGCCACCGCGGCGGGCGGGAGACCGGCCAGCGTGGAGCGGGCGGTCCGGCTCAACCGTGCGGGGGCCAGTTGCGCCCAGAGGGCAGCGTGGGTGTCCAGCACGCAGAGCGGAACGCGGGTCATCGCGGCCAGTCTTTGCGCGGAATCGCCGGAGCGGCCGGATCGTAATCGG
>JBKJRG010000005.1:0-10044 GCA_046594805.1 Opitutaceae bacterium
TCGCCAGTTTTGCGCCACTGGTGGTGCTGGCAGTCATATTCTCACTCGCGTATGAACGCACCGGCCGCATCGAGACACCAATGGTGGCGCACGCCTTGTTCAACCTGAATACCATCATGCTGCTTTTTTCCGGCGTGCCGGACTTGGCTTAGGGCCCCGCCTCCGGCTACAGTCGTGCATCCCTTCACCCGCAATTTTTCCGACTCCGTCTCTGCCTGGGGGGAGGAGAAACTGCTGGCCGCCATCCGGCGATGGCTGGGGCCCGTTTCGCCGCGCGCCCCATTTGGCATTGGCGACGATTGCGCCGTCTTGCCGCCTTCGCCCGGCCGGCAACTGCTCACGGTCGATCCCGTCATCTATGGACGCCATTTCGACGACCAGGTGCCCGCGGCCGCCGTTGGGGCGAAGTTGCTCAAGCGCAATCTGAGCGACCTGGCGGCGATGGGGGGACGAGCGACGGCGGCGGTGCTGGCGCTCACCCTCGACGCCCGCGTGAGCCGGCGCTGGCTCGAGCAGTTCTACCGCGGGCTCGCCCGGTCAGCCGCCCGTTATCGCGTGCGGATCGTCGGCGGAGATCTCGCGCAAGCCGACGGCGTGGTCGCAGCCAGCCTCACGCTGCTGGGAAAAGCAACCGGCCCGCGCATCCTCACGCGCACCGGCGCGCGTCGCGGCGATTGGATCTATGTCACCGGAGTGCTCGGTGGCAGCCTCCGCACGGGACACCACTTTCGCTTCGAGCCCCGGCTGGCGGAAGGCGCCTGGCTGGCGCGTCGGCCCGAGGTGCGGGCCATGATGGATGTGAGCGATGGTTTGGCCAAGGATCTCCACGCGCTGACGCCGCGCGGCACGCTGCCCGCGCTCACCGCGGCGCAATTGCCATGTCGCCCCGGGGTCGATCTGCGCGGCGCCCTGGCCGATGGCGAAGACTATGAGTTGGTGTTCGCCGTCGCCGCCGCGGGCGATCGCGCGGCGTTCGAGCGGGCGTGGCGGCGGGCGTTTCCACGGACGCGCCTGTCAGCCATTGGGCGGTTCGTCGGCGCGAATGAATTTCCAGAAGGCGCCATTCCTCTGGCGGACTACCATGGCTACGAGCACCTGCGCTGAACCGGGCTGGCCGCGGGGAGATCGGCACGGAGGATGAGTGTGATGGATGAATTGCGTCGCGGGCTTGCCACCGCGTCGGCCGACGAGACCCGCGCCATCGCAACGCGGTTCGCCGCCGCGCTCCCGCCCGATTCCACCGTCGCGCTCCATGGCGATCTCGGCGTGGGCAAGACCACGTTCGTCCAGGGCCTGGCGCAGGGACTGGGGATCCGCGAAGCGGTGACGAGCCCCACCTTTAACATTTTCACCCTGCACCGCGGGCCGGTGAATCTCCTGCACCTCGATGCCTATCGCCTGGAAAACGCCCGTCAGGTCGAGGATCTGCTCCCGGCGGATTTCATGATTTCGCCGTTTTGCCTCGCCGTCGAATGGCCGGAAAAAATCGCCGGCTGGCTGCCCGCCGACGCGCTGCACTTGGAGTTGGGGATCGAAAGCGAGCGCCACACCCTGCGCTTGCGCTGATCCGAAACAATTCTGCCCGAACCGTTCGTAGTCCCGCCTCCAGGCGGAAGGATTGAGCCGTTCGGATTCCGCCTGAAGGCGGGACTACGAACCCGCAGCGCTCTCAATTTTCAGCCATGCACTCTCTACAGCGTGAGCCCGGCCGTTCAGCTCGAGCGCACGGCAACGTAGTCGCCACTGAACGTCGCGGCCCGGATCCCGCCGCACAGGACGGTGGCGCCATGCGCGAAACGCGTAATCGAACCCGCGCTTAGCCGTATCCATTCAATCAAGATATCTGGATTTGCCCACGGAACACACTGAACACACGGAAGAGAAACGGCATGTAGGTGCGTGCGTCGGACTGGCAGGGCGAACCAGTTGGTGAAGGAGGTTCATCCCAGCCAAACAGGGTGCAATCTATTCATTCCGTGTGTTCGGTGTGTTCCGTGGGCAGATCTCTTCTGCATGGTTACGGCTTAGCTCGCGGACGATTTTGACTCGGGATCGGCGGACGGCGACGGTTGCGCTTCGGGCGAGGTTGGTTCGGCGCTGCCGGACTCGGAACTCGCGGGCGCCGATTCCTCCGCGGCAGCGGGCTCGGCCGCGGCATCTTCCGCCGGAGGTAAACTCGCTTCGCCCGATGACTCGTCAGCCGCGCCGGCAGCGGCCGGGCGGACAGGAGTTTCCGCGGCAGGTACCTCCGGAAAATTCTCGGGATCGTGCTCCTCCGCTTCGACTTCCTTCTTGCGGGCTTCAACCATCGGGGGCGGCGCGAAAAGCCGGCCATCGATGAACTCGGTGACGTAGCCTTCCCGCACCAGCCACATCAGGTCGCCTTGCATGCGCGAAAGCCGCGCACGTTCGTCGATCGAGAGGCTGGGTTCGGCCTTGGGCGATTCCGCCACGGGCGTCCCGGCAGCAGCCGCCGGATCCGCGCCCGGGGCCGGAGCGTCGGCCACCTTGGCGGGCGCGAGCAGCGCCAGCCCGAGGAACTTGGTGCCGAGCTCACTGGCGCGGATCATCGGGTTGGCCTCGATGAAGCCAATCAGCGCGCCGATGCTGTCGGCGAAGGTCTGGCCGGGAATCCGGAATTTGCGCTTCACCGCACAAACATACGAAACGCCCTTCGAGCCCTTCTTGAAAATCGTGAAGTGCTCGCGCCGCAGCCGCCCGCGCAGGGCGTTCGCGGTGTCGAGCGGGAAGCGACGCTGACGCTCGAGCGCGCCTTCGACTGCCTGCCGGATTTCGCCGGGCGGCATCGTTTCCGCCACCTTGCCGTGGAAACGGGCGGTCTCAGACGTGCGCACCACTTTGTCGCGCGCATTGGTCAAGAGGTGCATGCGGGCATCTTCGAACGTGTCGAAGGTCGGCATGCTCGGGGCGGTCGGCGCCGCCGCCGTGGCGGGGGCCGGCGTTTCCGAGGTCGCAGCCGCGGTGGGTACGGCGGGCTCCGATGATGCAGTTGACTCCACCGGGGCAGCCGCATCCGCGGGCGCGCTGGACTCAGCGAGCTCAGCGGGTTGGGACGTAGCCGGCGCAGTCGCGGCGGCCGAAGCCGCGGTTGCGGCTGCTTTAGGCCCGCCAGCCTTCCAGGTGTAGCGCGTGGTCTTCTTCATCTTGGCCAGCCATTGGGCCACGACCTCGGGATCGCGCACGGTCTCGATCCGGCCGCGAAACGCCTCGAAGGACATCCGGGAGGCCAGCTTCGCCGCGTAGTGCTGCTGGATGATCTGGTTGTAACGGTGATAATTTGGCGGCCCGAGTAATTCGCCGGTGACGCTGCACTTGTTGATCACCTGGAAATTTCCCTTGGGCGGCTCCACTTCGGCCTCGGCCGTCTCGAAGAACTTGTCGAGGTGCTTGCTCAACACATGCGACACCGCTGCCTCGTCACTCTCAAAGGGGATGCCATCGGGAATGGAGATGTGGAAGAGGGGCCGTGCTTTCACGGGTGTCTCGGCCGCCGGGGGCCGTGGGGCGCCCTCGGCGGTCCGCGCCCCACCCTGCTCGGGGCCGCGCCGGTCGTATTCGTTGCCCGGAGTCTTGTGAGCCACGACCACCACAAAGCGGTCGGTCTTGGCCACGACGGTCCGCGCAATCTCGAACAGCTCGACGGTGCGGCACGATTTCCGGATGGTCTGGACGAGGGTGTTGAAACTGGTGTCCTCCGGATAGAAGGTCGCCGTGTAATACGGACTCTCATACGGGCCGCGCTCCGGCGGACGCCCGCCTTGGGCATATCCGCCCTGGCTGTAACGTGGGCCACCGCGGTCGCCCCCCGGCGCATCGCGCCGCGGTCCGCCCCGAAAATTTCCGCCAGGTCCGTCCCGGCGCGGTCCACCCGAATATTCGCGCCGTTCGCCCCCCGGGGCCGCGCCTCCGGCCGGAGCTCCCGCCGGTGCATCGCCACCGCCGGGCGCGGCTGGCCGCCGGAACGTCCGCCGATCGCGCCGATCGGGTCCGCCCGGACCGCCGCCGCCATCGCGCCGATCTTCCCGGCGCGGACGATCTGCTCCCTCCCCGTGATCCCGGCGATCAGCCGGAGAGCTTTTTTCCTGCGTCCACTGCGTTCCGAAACTGAAGCCTTGCAGCTGACTCAGATCGAGTTTGTTGAAATCCGCGGGCGGATTCTCCTTGGGAGCATTGTCTTCCATGTAATCTGAAAAAGCGGGCGGTGGCCCGCGTGGTTGCTAGTGTGTGCGAAAGCGCAGTCGTAATTGTTTGCCAGTGTCCACGCCTGCGCCGGGGAGTGGCAAGCAGTTTCCCGGCCACGCTGCCCACCCGCCATCGTCACCCATGGGGAATTCCCCTACGGAGTTCGCCGTCGCAAGCTTACCGCACGAGGTAGACTTCGACCAGCACTTCGCCGGTCGTCCCGCCCGCACCCGAAATCTGGATCGTATGCTGACCCGGCAGGAGATAAACCAACGCTGCACTGTCCGCGCTGCCGTCGACCAATGGGAACGCACCGGCGAGCTTGGCCGCGCCGGCCAGATCGCCTTTGAGGCCTCCCGTCGTCCATCCGGTGTTGGAGTGCATCACCGTCTGCCCGGAATAAACCACCAGGGAGGGACGCGAAAGCACGCGCGGGACGCCAAACTGCTGCAAGCCTGGCCCCACTGCCCGAATGAGTAACCGCATTGGCTCATTACCCGCGATCACGAGGCCCGGGACAAGGAACGACGGTCCCACTGGGCCCCGCGTGGAAAGATTGATCAAGGTGGAACCCGTCCCGGCGGGAACGGCATCGTAGACTTCCACCAGCCCGGAGCCGATGCCTCCATCAGCCGTTTCGACCAGCGCGGTGTAAAGCCCGGGTTCGAGTAACACCACCACGGCCGCATCCTTGCTACCGGGGAGCAGGGGAAACGCTCCGACTAGCACGGCCGACTCCGCGAGGGGCGGACCTACCGACGGATCTCCCCAATTATTATTGAATGCTCGCACGTCGCCCGATGGCGTACGCACCGTCAGGGTCGGATCGGCGAGCGGAGTGGGCACGCCGAATTGCGACAGCGTCGGTCCGACCGCCCGGATCAAATAGTGCTTGGTGGTGTCGCCCTGCACCACGAAGCCGGCGATCAAGTTGGTTGCGCTGCCGACGGCGGCCAGGGTGGAGAGATTGATCAGCCGGCTGCCGGTCGTGCGCGTCGGCGCGAAACCGGTGTGCTGCGCGTCCCGTCCAAACATCGGCCAGTTCGAATAGGACGAGAGTTTCAAATTCCCCCCATGAATCGAATGGAGCTTCCGATCGTGGGATCCCACGTAGATCAATCCTTCCAAGTCGACCACCGGTGACGAGCGGATATGGTCCCCGGTGAAATAGCGCCACTTCAGCGTACCATCGGGGTTAAGCGCGTAGAGGATGCCCTGACCCGTGGTGCGGGGTGCATCGGTGCCGAAGAGAATCGTACCGTCGGTCCGGATCGCCGCGCTGGATGAAATCGCCGGGCCGGCGGGGAACCGCCATTTCAGCGCTCCGTCGGCCGGTTCCAGCGCATAAAAAAATCCATCGGTCGATCCAATGAGGACGGTCCCATCCGCCCCCAGCACCGGGGACGCGACCACGCTGCCCCCGGTGGGAAAAGACCATCGTTTCGTGCCGTCAGCACTTATTGCATACACTGATCCATCGTTGCTTCCGATATACACCGTGCCGTCGATCCCGATCGCCGGCGACGACAGCACCTCGCCCCCGGTCTGGATCCGCCATTTCTCGGAGCCGTCCCGGTTCAAGCCATACACCCGACGATCCCAGGAGCCGAAATAAATCGAGCCGTCGGGCGCAATGGCCGGCGTGGAGTCGACCGCATCGCCCACCGTCTTGCGCCAGAGCTCGATGCCGCCGGGCGTCAGGGCGATCACGGCGGAGCGCGCCGGTTCCGCCAGATCACCAACGCCGAAATAAATGATGCCATCCGTGCCAATGGCGGGCGAACTCGCGATATACGGGATGCTCAGGCCGGGCACGGTAAATTCCCATTTCCTCGAGCCGTTTGGATTCAGGGCGTACAGCACCCCGTTCCAGGTCCCGAAATAAATTTCCCCGTTCGGTCCGAGCGCCGGGGAGGAGTCAATGTCCTCATTGGTGACCACCGCGGGAAATTTCTCCGTGGCATTGCGCCGAATGGCGTAAAGATAACCGCGGGCGGGCACCTTGTTCTCGTTCGCCCCAAAATAAATCGTCCCCTCCCGATCGACCGCCGGGGAGGATTGGATGATGCCCAGAGTGGTGAACGCCCAACGCGGGGTCCCATCGGCTTGGGCGCAAGCGGCGGAAACCACCGCGCCCCAGAGTGCCAGTCCACTCAGCCAGCGGCCGCCGCCCGACGGCCCACCCGCCCGTCCAGTTTGGATCCGGGAAAACATCTCGCGGCATTTGCTCGGTCGCGCGCTCACGGCTCCGGATCGAGGATGAGGCGGAAAGACGTGCCGCGTTCGTCGCTGCGCCCCAGCTCGATTCGGCCCGCCGCATGCCGCGCGAGCTGCTGGCTGAGGGCGAGACCCAGGCCGCTGCCGCCGAGCTTGCTGCTCGTGCACGGCTCGAACAGCCGCGCGCGAACCGCGGGAGGCAGGCCCGGGCCTTGATCGCTGACGGTGAACTCCGTCTCGCCCTCACCGGTGCGCGCGGCCACCCGCACGCTGCCTCCCGCCCGGCTCGCCTCGATGGCGTTTTGCAGGAGGTTGTAGAGCGCGAGGGCCGCGAGGTTCGCGCGTCGCGCGGGAAGCGAGGAAGTCGAGATGATATCGGCCGCGAGGCGGACGTTCCGGGCGGCAGCGACCGGACGCGCTTTCGCTAGCGCCAATTCGACCAACTCATGGATGGAAAGTTCAAATTGGATATTGCTGCCTTCGTCACGAAGGACTTCCACCACATCGTTCACCATCGAGCGCAGCCGGCGCGTGAGTTCCGTGGCCGCGGCCAGCTCCTCGCCGCCATCCGCCCGGCCACTGGGTTCCGCCTGGCTGGCCACGAAAAGCTCCAGTCCGGCAATCGGGTTCTTCAACGCGTGGATCAGGTGCGCCGTAATGCTGCCGAGAGCGGAGGTCTTGGCGGCGAGCGCGAGCTCGCGGTTCGCCCGCTGCAGGTTTTCGCTGCGCAGGAGCAACTCGCGATTTGCCGCGGCCAGCCGGTTGAACGCCCACGCCAGTGCCGCCGTGATCACGAGCGAGCCGGCGAGCCAGGCCAGCAGCGCCTGCCGCACCAGTCGTGCATCGATCGCCGCGAACTGCGGAGCGAGCGATGCGCCGTAACTCCAGAATTGCGCGGCGCCCAATATCCCGCCGGCCTCGGTCTCGCGCAGCGGCACCCACGCCTCCACCAGCGGCAGCTCGGCCGCGCCGGGATTTCCCACGCTGCCCAGATCGGATAACAGGACCCGTGATTCGCGCGGGGCGAGGAGGCGCGTGATGGTCTTGCCCGCCTTGAGGTGCGCCCGATCGGCCGGAACCGGCGGTTCCTCCGACCAGAGAAAAGGAATCGCGTCGCCCACCCGCCAGTCCACATCGAAAACCCGCACCGCAATGACATCGCGAAATTTGGAGGCCGTGAGCACTGCGGCCAGCAGCGCACCCGGGGCGTTGGCCACCCCGACGTTGCCCGCCTCGTTGCGCAGTTGCAGCGAGGCCACGGCCGCGAGCATTTCCGCGTGGCCGCTGAGGACCTGTGCCTGCAGTCCCTGGCGGAGGCGCACCGTCACGAAAGTCACCACCACCGCAAACACCACCACCGTCAGCGCGACAACGCCAACGCGCGTCGCGCGATCAGGGGACGAAAAAGCAGGGGCGGGCATTACGAGGTTGCAGCCTCATTTTTCCCAGCTCCAGCGGGCTCCAAGCAAGCCTTCGTTAACGCGATAGGACGCCACAGAATCGTTGCTTCGGCTGCGTTCCCAGGCGTAGCTGAACAACGCGGTCCACTGCGCGGATATTTTTCGCTCCACGCGCAGTCGGACGGAATACTCGTCAATCACCCGCGCGGGCGGCGCCAATCCGATGCCCACCGTCTGGTAATCGTAGTCCCGCCGCCGCGCCGTGCCGTCCACCGTCACCCGCCAAGGGTCACGTCGCCAATCCAGCGACTGGGTCACCTTTTCCTGGCCATAATTGAGATAGCCCGATCCGTTGTCGCGAGACTTCAGCCCGCTGACGCGAGTACTGCTTTTCCAGCGCCCGGCTTGGTCGAGCGTGAGATCAAGCCGCGCTTCCCGCTCACGCTCGGCAATGACGAGCAAGGTGTCGTCGCGCGGGTTGCCGCCGAGGCTGTATTGCGGCCGCTCCGCATAGCGCCGGCGCCGATCGATCAGGCCGGCGCTCAATTCGACCCGGGGGGTGGGCTTCCAGCCGAGGCGCACGACACCTTCGCCAATCTTGGCATCGTAAAATCCGTCACGAAACGTGTCGCGTTTACCCTTGGCCTGCACTTCCAGCCAGCCCCAGTCACGTGGACTCCATCGGACGGTCGGGCCGGTGCTCCCGCCGACCATCTGTTGCTCGGCGACCACCCGCTGCACGTCCGTGTCGGAGACATCGCGGATTTCGTTGAGATAATAACCCTGGACGTCGTACGCGAAAAAGAACCGCCCCTCGATGGTGTAACGCCATTGCAGCTGCGCAAAGGCGGAGGTCTCGTCATCGATGGTTTTCCCGGAGAAATAGCGCGTCTGTTCCGCGCTCACGATCCCCGAATAATCGGTGCGGCCCCGGGGCAGGTGCCACAGGAACGCCTCGACGCCCAAGCGCGCGAAACCGCTCTGTTCCGGCAGGGTTTGGCTCAGCAGAAGGTTATCCTTGTAGCCGATCCCTGCGTCGATCCCGACGGACGTGCTCCATTTTGGCAGATCCGCGAGCAACGCGCTGATTTCCGGCGAGGAACCGGCAGGCGCGACGGACGCATTTACGGCGGCGCGCGCCGGGCCGGCGGCCAGGAGTAACGACAAACACAACGGAAACTTCACGCGGTCAGAGGGTGCAGAGGTCGCGAAATTGTTCACCCGTCCGCCGACAGGCAAGTCAGGTCGTGTGGCGGAAAAGGAAAAAGGCAGCCCCGGCGAAACCGGGGCTGCCTTTCGATCTGGTAACGCCGAGCTAAATTATTGCCGACCGGGAGGAGTCCCGGTCTGCCGCTGCTTGCGCGCATCCTCGCGCGCCTGCTTCGCCAGCTCCCGCGACGCTTCCGCCATGGCTTTCTTCTGCTCCTCCATCTTCTCCAAGATCGTTTTTTTCTGCTCTTCCGTCGCGGTCTTCAGTTGATCGAGCATCTTCTGCCGATCCGAAAGGAATTTATCGCGGCTCGCCTCGAACTGCGCCTTCGCTTTTTGCAGGTTGTCGGCCCCCGATTTTGCCGCGGCGCTCGCCGCCGCTTTCGCGGGCGCAGCCGGCGAAGGTGCCGCTTCGGCCGCGCACCAGCTGAAGCCTGCCACGAACAACGTGGCGGCCAGACCGCAGTCTTTGATCAGCTTGGCATTCATGGAGGAAAGGTACGCTGTCTTTTGCATCAGCCGTGCCATCCCGGTATTCATCGGTTTAGGCGCGGTATAACAAGGGTTAACGTTGTTTGGACCGCGATCCCGGCCAGCCGTTGCTTGGGGAATATTCCCCCAAGCTAACCGGGTCACGTGCATTACCCCCCAGCAGCCGGCTGGGCGTCCCTCCCTTTCAAACGGTAACGCACCACATCGCGCGAAACCCCCAGCAACCGCGCGGCCGCCGACACGTTGCCACCCGCCTGTCGGACAGCGCGCGCCACCAGTGCATCGATGGCTTCCTCCAACCCAAATCCGTCCTCGGGAAACACAAAATCCGCGCGCAGCCACGCCGCGGCCGGCGGAGACCCCGGGTCTGCCGCGGCGCCAAGGTGCGCGAAGCGGAGGCCCAGCTCGCCCCCAAACACCACGGCCCGCTCGATCTCGTGCCCCAGCTCTCGGACGTTTCCCGGCCAGCGATGGGCGAGAAGCCGCGCCTTGCCCTCCGCGGGAATCGTCGGCGGCTTCTGTC
>JBKJRG010000145.1:0-11597 GCA_046594805.1 Opitutaceae bacterium
TGACCTGTGGCCGGGTGCAGGCGCGCACCGGGGAGATGTCCGGGGCGTCGTACCTTTTCGTCGAGCGTATAGGCGGTGATCCCGCCGAGAAAAAAATCCGACGCCCCGGACATCTCCCCGATGCGCGCCTGCACCCGGCCACAGGTCATGCTCTCCGCGGCGGCCAGCGTCAGCCTGGGCGCGCGGAGCATCAATTCCCTCAATTCATTCATGGCCGGGGCAGCAGCCAACCCACCGCCGGATGCCATCGCGAGAAAATTACTTTATCGGCAGCCGCGGCAGCGCGTTCCCCGGGACGAGCAGCGGGCCAGCCAAAAAAACCTGGGGCGAGCCGGGGTCGACGGTGACGATCACGCCGTGGATGTCGTTCGCCCCGAAGGTCTCGAGCCGCGTGACATTCGGCAGTGGCTCCCCGCCCGCCTGAAACCGCATCCCCCGTTCCAATCGGTAACGATGCTCATCGGCATGCACGAGGAGCACGGGCCGGCCAAACGCGCGCGCCCCGGCCTCGAGCGTGGAAAGAAATTGCGAGAAACCCGTTTCGCGCCCGGCCGCCGCGTTGATCGACTTGAACGGTTCGGCTTGGAAAAAGAAAACCACGCCCGGCGCCTCGGTGGCCGTGGCTTGGGCAAAGGTCGTCCGAATCCACGCGGTGTTTGCTCGATCCCGTTCGCGGAATTCCGCCATCGCCGTCGGCGAGTTGAGCTGCCGATTGTTGCTGCTCCCGACGACATGCACGGTCGCAAACACCACGCCGCCGACCGACCAGCGGGCGTTCTCGACAAATTTTTCGAAGCCCGGATCGCGGCGCTGCGTCACCAAGGCCAGCGGTTTGCGTCCCATGCTTTGTTCCTGGGCAAAATAAAGCGCACGCACCTTGGCCAGCCAGACCAGCGGGTCCTCCCGGCCATTGTTCTCGCGATCCACATCGGTCCATTCGTTGTCGCCCGGGGTATAGATCACCGGCGTCTCCAGGGAGTTGAACCAGGTCTTCACCTGCGCGTAGAAGGTGTCGGTGGGGGGCTCGGCGCCGGCCTTCGTGTCGCCGCAATGCACCATGAACGCCGGGGCGTGGCGGTCGACTTCGCGCAGCAGCCGCTCGTACGGCGTGTAGTTTTCCTTCCCGTAGGGCATGCAGCCCATCGCGACGAAACTGAACCGGGGGACCGGGGGCGGAGCGGGCGCCTTCGGCTCGGCGGCGGACAACCAGCCGGTGCAGAAGTATCCCAAAGCCGCGATAGAATGGCGCCAGCGCATGGCGCGAGAATGTTCAGCGTTTTCGTCGACGAAAGGAAGAACGGTGAGAGCCGATTAATTCAGAAGCCCGAAAGAAGCGCAGGCGTCCCGCCTCCTCGGCGCGAAGGCAGCCGGGACTTCTACGCTACTCCAGTTCCAGCCCCACCGGACAATGGTCGCTGCCCATGACTTCCGGCGAAATCCACGCGCGCCTGAGCGCGGGGCGCAGTTTGGCGCTGGCGACGAAATAATCGACGCGCCACCCGATGTTCCGCGCCCGGCAATTCATCATCTGGCTCCACCAGGAATAATGTCCCGGTCCCGGCTCGAAGACGCGAAACGTGTCCACCCACCCGGCTGCGAGCACTTTCGAGAAATTCTGCCGCTCCTCCTCCGTGAACCCCGCGTTCCGCCGGTTCGTCTTCGGGTTCGTCAGGTCAATCTCGGTGTGCGCGACGTTGAGATCTCCGCAAAAAATCACCGGCTTCTTTTTTTCCAGCTTCTTGAGGTAGCCGAGAAGCGCCGGATCCCACTCCTCGGTCCGGTACTTCAAACGAGTCAGCCCGCGCTGTGAGTTGGGCTGATAAACGTTAAGCAGGAAAAAATCGTCGTACTCGACGGTGATCACCCGGCCTTCGTCGTCATGGCCTTTCATGCCGATGCCGAGCGTGACTTTTTTCGGTTTTACCCGGGTGAACACCACCGTCCCGCTGTAGCCTTTCTTCACCGCGGGATTCCAGAAGACCTCATAACCGTGCGGCCAGACGATGTGCTGCACGTCACCCGGGTGAGCCTTGGCCTCCTGCAGGCAGATGACGTCGGCCTGTCCTTTCGCCATGAAATCGAGCAGGCCTTTTTTGTAGGCCGCCCGCACCCCGTTGACGTTCCAGGAGACAAGTTTCATGCGACGCGCACGCTACCAAGAGATCCGGGTAGCGCTGCAACCTTCAATCGTTCGGCTGGGCAATCTGCCGTCGTACTTTGGTAGCCATGAGCGTGAGCGAGTGGACGGCTCGCCCCTAGCTCACGCTCGTAGCTACACGGGCGCAGAACCTGTCGCGGGAGCCGCCATGACACACGCACCCGCACGTTCCGGTTGCCACCCTGACCGCCCGGGCCTTACGCCTGTTGTCTCGCCCATGTCTGTTTTTGTCCCGCTTCCCCTCGGCCAGCGCATCCCCGCCAGCCCCCACGCCGTGTCGTGCAGCCTGCCGACCATGCGCGCCGTGCGCGGCTACGAGGAAAAGGATCCGGCGATCATGCGGGAGCTGACCTCGGGTTATCCGCGGTTTGTCGTCCACCCCTTCACGCGCAAACTCGTCGAGCATTACACTCGCAGCCTGCCGGCGCTCGCCGGACGGGTTCTGTGGCTCACGTCCTCGGCGCAGATGGCAAAACGGCTGGTGGAATATCTCGGCGCATCGGCGCAGACCCAACTCTTCGCGGCGGAGGGCGTGCATGGGATTTCCCATCCGGTGTCAGCGGAAACCTCCGGCCGCGCGAAAACCTTTCTCCAGAACATCGGCGGCTTCCTCTCCTCGCGCGAAGCCGAGGATCAGCTCCTGCGGCTTGGGCTCGTGCCAGCGCGCTTTGCCGAGGAAGAATTCCCGGGCGACGCCGCGGCCGAAATCCGCCGGGCGCTGCGCCGCATGCTGCCTGGGACGACCGACTCCGATTTGCTGCTGGCACCCTCCGGCATGAACGCGATCTACGCCGCCTTCCATGCCTCGGCCGCGCTTCAGGCGCAGCGCGGGCGAACGGTATGGCTGCAACTCGGCTGGCTCTATCTCGACACCATCGCGATCCTGAAAAAATTCACGGCGGCGCCGGCGGATTATGTCTATATCCGCCACCCGCTCGACTTCGACGCGATCGAGCGAATCTTCGCGCAGCATGGCACGACGATTGCCGGCATCGTGGCGGAGCTGCCGACCAACCCGCTGATTCAAACGCCCGATGTCGCGCCGCTCGCCGCCCTGTGTCGCCGGCACGAGGCCCATCTCCTCCTCGATCCCTCCGTGGCGTGCGTGTTCAACCTCGACGTCCTCGCGCACGCCGACGTGGTCGTTTCCAGCCTGACCAAGTACACCGCCAGCGCCGGCGATCTCACGGCCGGGCTGGCGGCGATCAACCCGGCGCGGCCCGATGCGACCGCGCTTCGCCGCGCGATCGCCGCGGAAATCGAACCGGTCTACCCGCGCGACCTGGCGCGGCTCGCTGCCGAAATTGGCGACACCGAGAGCGTGCTCGCCCAAATCCACGCCAACACCGCGCAGGTCGCCGCGTTCCTTGCGCAGCATCCCAAGGTGCGCGAGGTCTTTTGGGCCCTGCATCCGGACTCGCGGGACAATTACCGGCGCATCGCGCGCTCGCCCGACGCCACCGGTGGAATGATTTCGTTTACGCTGCGTGGCCCGATGCAGCCCTTCTATGATCGGCTCCGGCTGCCGAAAGGCCCGAGTTTCGGGATGACCACCACGCTGATCTGCCCGTTCATGTACCTCGCCCACTACGATCTGGTCACCACGCCCGCCGGCATCGCCGAACTGGCGGCGAGCAACCTGGACCCCGATTTGCTCCGGCTGTGTTGCGGCACCGAACCGGCCAGCGAGATCATCGACGCGCTGGCGGAAGCGCTGAAGTGATCGGGCCGTGACGTGGCATGGGCGTCTCGCCCATGGGCTCGAAGAAACACGGGCGAGACGCCCGTGCCACCCCAAGCCAATTGTCATCCATTAGATGACAACAGGGGCCGGTGCGCGGACGTGAGCCGCGCGAACCTGACGGTGAGGAAAACCGCGGCCAGGCCGAGGCCGCTGGCAATGCCGGCCCAAACGCCGACCGCGCCCCACGGGCCGCGGATGCCGAGCGCATAACCAAGCGGCAGCGCGACGCCCCAGTACGCCACGAGCGTGATGAGCGCGGGAACCTTCACGTCCATGATGCCGCGCAGCAGCGCCGCGCCGATCACCTGCACCCCGTCGACCAGTTGAAAAAGCGCCGCGACCGCCAGCAGTTGCGCCGCGAGCACAATGACCGCCCCGTCAGTCACGAACCACCCGGCAATTCTCCGCCCGCCCACCCCGAAGGCGATGGCGAAGACCGCCATGATCACGACACCAAACGCCATGGCGCCGAAACCGATTGGGCGCAGGCGACCGCGCTCCCGGGCGCCCACGGCGTGACTGACGCGCATGCCGGCAGCCATCGCAAGCCCCAGCGGAAACATAAACGCGAGCGAAGCGCAGCTGATGGCGATTTGATGCGCCGCGAGCGGCACCGAGCCGAGCCAGCCAATCATGATGCTTGAAAAGGCGAAGGCCGAGCTCTCGAAGAACAGCATGCCCGCGGCGGGCAGGCCGAGGCGCAACATTTCCCGGAAGCGCGCGCCGGAATAGCCGCCGAGCCAGCGGACGGGCCAGGCCGCGCGCATGGCCCGATCGCGGCGGAGCCAGGCGAGGATCACGAGCGCCCCCAGCGCGCGCGAAATGAGGGTTGAAATTCCTGCTCCCGTCAGCCCGAGGGCAGGCACGCCGAGGTTGCCATAGATAAACACCCAGTTGAGCGCCGCATTCAGGCCGACGCCGCCGAGCATGATAAACATGGGCGCCCACGGATGACCCATCGCCTCCGCAAACTGCCGGAGCACCAGGTAAATCAGCACGGGTGTAATCGAAGCGGCACACAGCAGGAAAAACGGAGTGACAATTCCCATGACCTCCACCGGCTGTCCGAAGCGCGCGAGCTGCGTGCTCAGTCCCGCCATGACCAGCGTTTCCAGCACTCCGAAAATCAACGCGAGCACGATCCCATGGCGGAGATACTCCCCCGCCTCGACCAGCGATCCGGCTCCGCGGGCGCGCGCGACCAGAATCGAGACCGGCAGCATAAGGCCGATCCCGAGCACATAGAAAACGGCAAACACGTTTCCGCCAAACGCCGAGGCCGCCAGCGGCACTGTCCCGGCGTGACCAATCATCGCGCTGTCGGTGACGCCCATCAGCATCTGGCTCACCTGGCCAACGATGATCGGCGCCGCCAGCGTGAGCGTCGGGCGGAGTTCGCGCAGACAGGATTGGAGCGGGGCCATGGCTGGAAAGGGCAGCTTCGCGAGGCGCATGCCGGAAGACACGATAAAGTTTGCGCCGCACCAGCACAGCGGGGCGAAGGAATGGTCCGGGGGATGACACGCCCGGCGCGCTTTCGCCGTGCCAGCAGCCGCGGCACGACTATCGTTTCGGCGTGTCTCGAATCAGCCAACGCTCCCCCGTGCCCGCGGCATGACCGCCTTCGCGCTCGCGTTAATCCTGGTGGCGGCGGTGCTGCATGCGACTTGGAATTTCTGCGCGAAGCGCGCCGGCGGTGGCCTCCCGTTTGTCTGGCTGGTGGGCGCGGTGATTTGCTCGCTCTACCTGCCGGTACTCGCCGGCTACTGGTGGTGGAAACATCCGACGATTTCCTGGACTGACGCCGCCTGGATCGCGGGCAGCGGCGTGCTCAAGACGGGTTACTCGCTGTTTCTCCAACGCGGTTATCGCACCGGGGATTTTTCCCTCCTCTATCCGCTCGCGCGCGGCACCGGGCCATTGCTCTCGACCGTCGCCGCGATTGCCTTGCTCGGGGAACGTCCCTCCGGGCTGGCAATGGCGGGAGGTCTCGTGATCGTCGTCGCGATTTTTTTCCTCACGGATGGGACGCGCTTGTTCCAGCAGGATCGCGCGCATCTGCGCACGGCGATCACCTACGGTTTGACCACCGGACTTTTCATCGCGGCCTACACGATCTGGGACCGGCAGGGCGTGCACGGGCGCGGCATTCCGCCGGTGGTGTATGATGGGGGCACGGCCTTCGTGGTGTTCGCCCTCGTGACTCCGTTTGCCCTCCCGCGCTGGGCGGAAGTGCAGCGGCACTGGCGGGAACACCGGCGCTACATGTGGGGCATGGCGCTTTTCTCGCCTATCGCCTACGTCCTTGTGCTCACCGCGATGAGCTTTACTCCCGTCAGCTATGTCGCCCCGGCCCGCGAAGTGAGCATCGTGATCGGTGCCTTTATCGGCGCGCGCTATCTGAAGGAAGCCGATGGCCGGCGCCGCGTCTGGGCGGCAATTGCAATGTCGGCGGGAGTAATCGCGCTGGCGCTGGGGTAGCATGGGTTGCGCCCCTCCGGCGCGGGAGAAAACAGTTTGGTTTTGCTTGCCTTGGCCGCGGGAGCGCGGACGCAACGAGCGAACGTCCCCAGGGATACTTTCACGTAATACGTGAAAAGTGGCGCATCTCAGTTTTCTGCAATTGGTAGGGCTGCCGCTTGTCGGCATGCCGTCGCGGGGCACGCGAACGACTACTCCAGATCTCCGCCCGCTCGGCCGCAAACGTGATCGTGAACGCGAGGTTTCCGCCCACGCACCGCGCGACGGCGCGGCGGCCCGTTCGACTTCGCTCGGGGCAGGCAAGCGCCGGCCCTGCTATGATGGACTAATCTCTCAGAAACTGAGATGCGCCCCGTGAAAAGCGATTCGGCGGATCACGCTGGCGCTCGGGAAATCTTCGGAGCAGCTTCGTCTTTGCGGATGAAATTCCGGGTTTTTCTCATTGTGCTGGGCTTGGCCGGCGTCGCCGCCGTGGCGGCGCTGTTGTTTTACCCGCCGGCCAAGCCGGCCTATGCTCCGCTCACCCCCGCTCAACGCGCCAGGGCCCTGGAACGGGCGCGACGGTTCGAACCCGCGCCCGCCGCCTTGGTTTACGCGGCTCCTCCCGTCACGCCGCCACCGCAACCGATTCGGATTCCTCCGCCGGAGCCCATCGTCCCCACCCGCCTCGAAGTCCCGATTCAGGACAAGGCCACGATCGACTTCTCCATCGGTGCACCGGTGGTGCGCAGCGGTGGCGCCGACACGGAGGCCATGGATCGCGCGCTGCGGCAAATGGAAGAGGCGACGCGGAACATAAAGTTTCCGCCGGCGGAAAAAAAATAGGGCGGAGGGACGTTCGTGACTCGGGGGCGCCCTCGGAGCGCAGGCGTCCCGCCTGCTCTCCCCAGCCGGCAGGCGGGACGCCTGCGCTACTCTCACTTCGCGCCGGTCAGCATGTCTTCCATCAGCGCGATGGCGGTGGCCTCGGTGATGTCGCGAACATCGAACCGCTGGAGCACCCGCCCGGCCTGCATGCCTTTGCCGATGATATCGCTGGCCGCAGCCTGTCCCACAATCGCCGAGTCTTTCAGCCGAATTGCCGTCGCTTGAATGTCTGGGACGGCTTGGTTCACGTCGCCGGCAACCTGGGGAAGGGTCAGGCTGCGATTCGAAATCAAGACCTCGATCGCGATGTCCGCGATCTTCGAGAGCGCTGCGCGCTCCTTGCCGGCCTGATCGCCGACGAGGTGCGCGCCGGCTTCAACGGGCAGCAGGGCGCTCGCGGTTTTCTGATCCGCGAGTTGCGCGCCGGCACTGCGGAACACGCGCCCGAAGAGCCGTTCCACTTCCCGGACCGTTTGCTGGTCGGCCAGCGTCGGAGTGCTGCCTTCCTTCGCGGGGTCGATCAGTGCCCGGTTGACGTAAACCACGATGCGCGGGGCGCTGTCGCCCTGGTGATAAGCTTGGCGAAACTTTTCGATCACCGTGTCGGCGGCCGAGCGCGCGATCAAGGTGTCCCCGGTGGGGCCATACGACCGCTGCGCCCCCGGCAACAGCGACGGTTGCACGGGTCCCGGCAGCACCTGCACGACGGGCGGCGGCGTGGGCGGAGGCTGGCTGGTCGCCTGGCCCACGAGCACGGGCGCAATCCAAAGGGTGAACGGAACCAGCAGGAACGAGCGCGAATTCATGGCGATGGGGGTGGCGAAAATCCGAAATCTTCCTGACCGGGCCGGCTACCGCGCCTGGCGGACGCGGACGGTGTATTTCTTGGCGTTGGTGTTCATGGCGGCGAAGCGGACCGCTTCCGTCGCGTTTTCCGACAGGATGAGCGTCTGCCACGGCGTTTCGTCACCCGTGGAGAACCCCTGCTCGTCCTTGAACACGCAGTTGATCTGGACCTCGATGCGGCGGCTTTCGCGGTTCTTGACGTTGGCCACGACCTCGAGCCGTCCGTCGCCCAGCGTCATCTGCTGCAGGCCCGTGCACGTCACGGAATGCTGCACCGGCTGGTCGAGCAGGACGAACTTGTCTGTGTTCTCGAGAGTGAACTTGGTCGTGTCGAGTGGCGCGAAGGGACCGGGCTCGGTCACGCAACCCGCGCACAGCGCGAGGGCAGCGAGACAAAGGAAGGAGGCAAACGTCTTGGTGGTCATGGCGGCAGGTCGGCGGGACTGGGCGGTGAGACTTCAGGTCAGCGTTTAAGTTCGCTCAAAAATACCACCGTATCGCGGTCGACGGCGGGGACGGAAATGGACACCTCGCGACTCCGCTGCTCGAGCACGGCGCCATCCCGATCGAGGAATTCAATCCGCCCGCGGTGCTCACCCGGCGGGAGACGCACGGCCGCAAAGCTCAAGCGCTGCGGGAGACTGTTCCACTCCCGCGTGTCCGCCTGCGGTTTGGTGGCGCTCGAGGCGATCTTGCCAATGACCCCGAGCAGCCCGAGGCCGATGGCGGCGGCATCCGCGTTGTCATTGTCCTTGCCCCGGCGATCGCGCCGCCGGCCTTCGTGGGCGGCGACGGCCGAGCCCGCGAGGGCGAAGTCGCTCGCCGCATCAGTGGTCGCCTTGAACTGGGCCTTGTTGCCGAGAATGTGATCCATCACACGTCCGCCACGCGTGGTCGCCTGGAAGCCCAAGTCGTCATAGGCCGGCAACGACACGAGACGTTCGCCGTTGCCCAGCACGAGTCGCGCCGAATGCGTCGGCGAGTCGTCGGCGTAGAACCGGAGCTGCTCGCCGTACTGGCCGGCGGCGACCTTGCGCGGACCGTAGCCGTACTCGGCGAACACGAGGACGTTCGCGGCGGGATTGTAGGGCGGCAAGGTCCGCATTTCGCCGGCGGTTTTCTGCGCGCGCGCCCAGGCATCGGCGCCGTCCGCTCCCAGTTTCACGCTCGCCAGCCCATCGAGGTAATCGAGCAGGACATAATCCGAATTGTAACGCTCATGCTCCGGATCGCTGTCGATCACGGCGGCAGAGCGAAAACACGCGCGGGCGTTATCTGGCTGGCCCTCGCGCCAGTACAGGATGCCACGGTAATAATAGGCCATGGCGCGCTCGTAGGGTTCGCCGATGAACACCTTCGAGTTTTCCGCGGAGAACAGGCTCCGGGCGCGGGCCGCGGCGGCATCATTGGTGATTAACCCGCCAATCCGCGCGATGGCGTCGTCGAACTGCGCTCGCGCGGTGGCATCGTCGCCCGTGCGCAAGGCGGTCGCCCCGGCGCGGTACGCGAAGAGGACGCGATCGCGCTCCGAGCTCGGAACGGCCCTGCGATCGGCGGCGGTCGCACCCCCGCGCGGCGAGTGCGCCGGCTCGGTGGCGCACCCGGCCAGCAGGAAACCGGCGGCCAGGCCCAGGCTGATGAGGGAGGCGGATGAACGTGTCATTCCAAGGGGAGCCAAGGGTCCGTTTCTTTCACCGGGCGCGACGCACCGACGCCTGCTGCCCCGGGTTGCGCCCGTTGGAAACGTACCCGCAGCGACCGGCACCGTGCCGGATCTTACCGGTACGCGGCATCCTCGAGCCCCTGCTTTTTGATTTCGGCGGAATCCTCCCACACGATCTCGCTGGTGCGGGCATTGGTCAGGCGGAAACTGTAGAGGACGTAGTCGCTCGTGCCGGCGGAGGTGCGCGTGGTCAGCCCGTCGAGCTTGCCGGTCAGGAAGAAATCGGCCCCGCGAAACTCCACCACGTTCGGATCGCTGCTGGCGGTGACCTGGCCCGATTGCTTGAGCGCGCGTTCGCGTTCGAGGGTGCGCATCATGTCGCGGTCGAGGAAGCTCACCCGCCCCGTCGCTTTCGAGTTCAGCTGCGTCCGAATCCGCGTCAGGAAAATATCCTTGTTGATGGGAAACCGGGTGTTGTTCACGACCGGCTCGAGCACGATGTAGGGCCGGGCCTGGGCGCGGGCGATCTCCGGGATGCCCAGGATGCTGCGGGACATCCGGTCGGTGACCGCCACGAGATCCTGCGATTCGATGCCAGTGCCGGCCACGAAGCCGCGTTCATCGGGGCGCATCTCCGTGACGGGCACGCCCGCGGGCTGGCGCACGCCAGCGTCGGTGGCGCAGCCGGCAAGCAGAACGGCGGCGCAAAGGCCGGGAAAAAGTAAACGGGAAGGGAGGTTCATGGTGGAAAGAAGGCGGAGCTGAAAGGAAGCCGGGTCCAAACTGTTCCCGCGCTAAGACGCCGCGAATCCGCGCCGAATTCAGAATATTTTGCGAAGCAGCCGGGTCCGCCCGCCGCTTTAGCGGCCGAACAGGCCGTTCGCGGCGCTCATCGCGGACGATGCATTGTAGTAATGATTGATGTTCGTGACCGGCGCGGCGGCTGGAGGCGGGACGGTGGCCGGCATCGTCATGACGGTCGGAGGCGGGGCGCTCACCGGTTGACGGTAGGCCACCGCACGCCGATTCGCGTCGGCGATGCTCCCGAGCAGCCAGCCGGCGCCGGCGCCCCAGGCGGCGCCGCGCCAGCCATTATGGCCGAAGTCGCCGCTGTTGTGCCCGATGATTCCGCCGGCGAGGGCTCCGAGGAGAAGGCCGTTGCTGGCGGCGCTGCCGCTATAGGACCCATAAGACCCATAGGACCCATAGGACCCATAGGACGCATGGGTCCCATAGCTGTCGTAATCATACAGCCCGTACTGCGGATAGCCTGCCCCGTACCCGCCGTAATAACGGAAGCCGGTAAAATAACCGGGCATACGATCGTGATGCCGATGGAAAGAGGACGGACCATGGCGATAGCCATGGCTGCCACGATGGTTTTCAACTCCCCGCGACCGCGCATCGCCCTGACTGCTGCGCGCGCCGTGAATGCCTTGAGCGCGAAAAATTTCCGCCCGCAAGGGGACCAGGGTCAGCAACGCTAATCCGATGGTTACGGCAATTCTCATCGTAAGGCAGCGTGTGCGACACGGCGATCCGCGCAAGGTTTCAGCTGAACTCGCCGCCTGGTTCGGCGCGCGATCCCTTCGGCCGGCTTGCCGCGGCGCAAGTAGGGGTTAACACGCGTAAGTTCGCGTTGTGTCCCCGCCCGGGGGCGATACTGTCGCGCCACTTTGCAGATGAAGTCCCTCCGCTTCACGCCTCTCCTGCTATTTTTCCCCACGCCCGCGGCCCTGCCCGCCGCGGACGTTGCGGCGGCGGCTCCGGCCGCTTTTGCCAGCCCGGCTCCTCAGCCCGAGTCCGCGGAAATCGCGGCATTGCGGGCCAAGGCGGAC